>CALLVX010000122.1 GCA_938010765.1 uncultured Flavobacteriaceae bacterium
CATTTACAATATGACTATAATGGGCAAGATGGTGATACCCGATCAGGAAACATTAGTTATATAAAACTGGGGGTAGGGTATCGATTTTAAGGAAAACTAGCCCCCCACAACCTTCTAAATAGAAATGCGTTAAATGATCAAAAAACTTGGAATATACTTCTTTTTGCTAAGTCCCGTTTTGGTTCATGCGCAAAACGAGGCTGCCATTTGGTATTTTGGGGGTAACGCCGGGCTGGATTTCAATAGCGGCACTCCAACAGTGCTTACTGACGGAGCCCTTTTCACTCCTGAAGGTTGTGCTACAATTTCTGATCCAAATGGGAGCCTATTGTTTTATACCGATGGTATTACGGTTTGGAATCGAAATCACCAACCCATGCCCAATGGCGCAGGGCTATTGGGAGACCCCTCCAGCACCCAATCGGGAATTATCGTACCCTATCCCGGTGATAATACGCTCTACTATGTTTTTACAATTGATGATGCCGGTAACTCGGACGGGTTGCAGTACAACCTTGTTGATATAACACTTGATGGCGGTCTTGGAGATATTACCCTAAAAAACCAACCACTGGAAGCACCGGTTACCGAAAAACTTTCAGCAGTCGCGCATGCCAACGGTAGTGATATATGGGTAATGGCAAGACGTTCTGAGACCAACGAATTTGTTGCCTACCTCGTAACACCCACCGGATTAATCACGGATCCTGTGGTATCTTCTGTTCCGGCGGCGAACATCAGTAATTTAGGGCCTTCGGGCTATCTTAAATTTTCCCCGGATGGAAGTAAAGTCGTCGCGGCCTCCCCCGGTGCGGTTCAACTGTTCAATTTTGATTCCTCAACCGGTATTGTCGGAAATTATATTGATATAACCCCATTTTATGCAGTGCCTCCGCCAACTACTTTTTTTGTTGCGGCCTATGGGGCCGAATTCTCTTCCGACAGTTCTAAACTATATATTTCAAGTACCTTGATAATCGGATCCGATGTCGAGTATGAACTCCATCAATTTGATATAAACAATTATAACGCCGCCGCCATTATCGGCTCAGGCATACTTTTAAGCAACCAACCTGTCGATTTGGGAGCTTTGCAACTAGCTATTGATGGCAAGATTTATGTTGTTCAAGTAGATGAACGGTATCTTGGCGTAATAGACAATCCGAATGTGCAAGGTCTAGGATGCGGATATAACGATAACGCCATTTCTTTGGGTTCAGGAATTGGATTGGTTGGCCTACCCCCATTCATAACTACTTATTTCGTTGTTGGCCTCCAGGCCCGAAATTTCTGTCATGGCGATGCCACCGAGTTCTCGGTGAATACCAGCGAACCCGTGACCAGTATTACATGGGACTTTGGGGATGGCGGTACCTCCAACCAAGAAAACCCTGCCCATAGCTATGCCATGCCCGGCACCTATACCGTGAGTGTCACTGCCACCACGGCGACCGAGACCAAGACCGAATCCAAAGACATTACCATTTACGCCATGCCAAGCGCAAGTGCCACTACGGATTTCGAAATCTGTACCACAGACCCTTCCTACGAGTTTGATCTCACCACCAAGGATGTAGAGGTACAGGGCGGCCTCTTTGCCTTTGAACTCAGCGTCACCTACCACCCTACCAAGGCCGATGCCGAGGCCGGCACCAATGTCCTGCCCGATCTATATACACCTTCAGCGCAGCTGGAAACTATTGTAGCGCGCTTGTCCAATACCAACAATCCCAGTTGCTTTGATACCACCTCTTTTGATCTGATCATCAAAGAGGCACCTGTTTTGGGCAATATTTCCGATTGGGTGGTCTGTGATATGGACACCGATGGCTTCTTTGATTTCGACCTTTCCGAAAAGGATCCCGAAATCTTGGACGGGCAAGACCCGGCCACTTTTTCCATTAGCTACCATAGCTCCCAGGCCGATGCCGATGGCAACACCAATGCCATCGAGCCAAACTATACCAATACGGCCTCCCCGGAGCCCCTCTATGTGCGTATCGAGAATACCGCCTATCCCGAATGTTTTGAAACGGGGAGCTTTGCCCTGGAAGTGATCACGGGTGTCACCGCCAATGCACCGACACCCTTGGAAGTCTGCGATGATGACAATGACGGCCTCTTTTCGTTTGACCTTACGCAAAAAGACACGGAAATTTTAGGGAGCCAGGACCCGGCCAGTTTTACGGTCAGTTATCATGGGACACGGACGGATGCGGATGCCGATACCGATGCGCTGAACGGTAGCGCACATACCAATACCGGTCCTTATGGCGAAACGGTGTTCGTACGTGTGCAGAACAATGGGAATCCCGATTGCTACAATACGACTATTTTAGATCTTCTGGTACATGATAGCCCTAGCCAGGAAACAGTATCGCTATTACAAGTATGCGACGATGACAACGATGGCCTACAAACTGTGAATCTGACCGCCAAGGACAATGAAATTCTGGGCAACCAATCGCCAGTGGATTTTACCATTAGCTACCATACTTCCCAGGACGATGCCGAAGCAGGGACCAATGCCCTGGTAGGGACCTTTGCCAATGTTTCAAACCCGCAAACGATCTATTATCGAAAAGCCAATGCGGCCGCCAACGCTTGTTATGTGACCGGCAGCTTTGAAGTACAGGTATACGATACCCCAACGGCTTACGCCCCGACCAATTTTGTTGCCTGTGATGATATGGAAACGGGCGTATGGTCTTTTGATCTCAATGAAAAGGATGGGGAAGTGCTCAACGGACAGGACCCAACGGCCTATGAGGTACTGTACTTCGGAAACCTGGCCGATGCGGTCGCCGACCAAAATGCACTTTCCAAAAGCGGATATACAAATGCAGCTCCTCTGGAAACGTTGGTCGTGCGTGTTCACAACCCGGACTTTGTATCCTGTTACGACCTTACCGAACTGGTGTTGATTCTCAACCCTCTGCCCGATCCCGGTTTGGACCCCTTCTATGTAATCTGTCCGGACAGTCCAGAACTCACCATCGATGGGGGCGACTTTGAGACATGGTCGTGGGAAGATACCAACGGCAGTCCTCTTGGCACGGATAGGAACTTCCCAATAACAGAATTGGGCAACTACACGCTAACTGTTTCACAAACCACCAACGGGGTCGTTTGTGACAGAACTATCCCTTTTGAGGTAGTTTCCTCCGGGGCGCCCGAAACCATAGCCGCCACTATAACGGGATTTTCGGACAATATCACCGTTGAGGTAACGGCCACTGGCTCGGGGGATTTTGAATATTCGATAGATGGGGAAGATTTTCAAGACAGCAGGCTATTTGACGTATTCCCAGGGGAATATACCGTATATGTGCGGGATATTTTCCTTTGTCGTACCCTCAGCACCGATATCATTGCCCTAGGCTACCAAAAGTTCTTCACCCCCAATGGTGACGGTTCCAATGAGCATTGGAACATTATCGGGGCTGCCAACTTTCCGTATTCGCAACTCTTCATTTTTGACCGCTATGGGAAGCTGTTATCACAGGTGGCACCCTCCTCCGTTGGTTGGGACGGCACCATGAACGGTACTCCCTTACCGGAATCGGACTATTGGTTCCGTTATGTGTACGAAGATGGAAAAGAGTTTAAAGGGCATTTTGCGTTGAAAAGATAGGCCACGGATTTCAAAATTGAAGCTTATCTTTCTCAAAATTCGTTCGTGACAGTTGTTTTCCGGAGGGCTTTCCCAAGAAAACGGGTCGCTTTAATGATATTTTTATAGAAAACCATTTTTTCTTACTTCTTGTACCCATGTTCTAAAGGCTGAAGGGTCGGTTTTTAGCGATGGTAAAAGCCAAACCAATTTGGTAGAGAAAAACCTATTCTCGAATGTACTAGCGAGCGTTTCGATTGAATTTTTGAGACTCTAGGACATCAATAATCTAGTGGCCTCATCAATCAACGAACCGTCCAACTCTTTCAGATATGCTTGGGTAATCGTCAAATTCTGGTGTCCAAGAGATTCACTGATAACATCGGTCGCCACTCCTTTTTGCTTGAGACAGTTTGCAAAGCTATGACGGGCAACATAGCTGCTCAGTTTTTGTTCGATGCCGCATATTTCCCCGATTTCCTTTAAATTCTTATTATATTTCTTCAGGGTCTTATGCTTCCGGTTCTCGATCTGTGAAGGAGTCATATCATCTCTAAGAAGTATGGGAAAGACATACTGAGATACTTTGATTTCGCTTTTGTATTCCTCCAAAATCTCTTTTACAGGTTTAAAGACCTGAATTACGAAATTTCCTTTGGTTTTTGATCGCTTGTAATAGATTTTCTCCCCAATCACATTTTCCCATTTCAGCCGCATCATATCCGCAAAGTTCATTCCCCGTGTATAAAAGCTGAATACAAAATAGTTCCTACTGTTCCGTAGATGTGGATGCTTTATAACATCCAATTGAATAATTTTTGCACATCTTCCATCTTCAATGCCCGTTTGGCACCTTTCCCTTTCAAACGGGAAATTTTGTACGATTTGAAGGGATAGTTACTTTCCTTGACCAAGTTCCGTTCTATCCCCATATTGTAAATGGCCCTAATCGCTCGCATACGAATTCCTATACCCCCATCACTTCCACCACGTGAACGAAGATGTACCTCATACTTATTTAGGAATGCCGGGGTTATCTCCTCAAAGTACAGTACTTCGGACCATTTCAAAAAACGTTTTAACGAATTACAGGTGTCCCTATTGGCCCTTGCATTGCCCGTTCTACCGGCGGTAATCATTTGTTCGATGATTTCATCCCAAAAGGTGAAAATATTCTTGGAAATAGGATTTACTTCTATACGGAACCGTCTTTCGAATTCCTCCAAAGAAAACCCATCGGTATTTAATTCCAGTTTGGACAATACTTGTAGCGCCCTATCCTTGAATTTCAATAACAGGCGATTGTTCTGGATATGGTTGCTCAACGGATTTTTTTCTTTTCCTATAGAGCCGCGCTTTTTGGACCATAAAAGTAAATGCAACTTAGTTGCATTTACTTTGTTTTTTATGTAGCTTTATCCATAATTCGCTATACTAACCGCAATTAACGCTATCAAATTTGATATGAAGCGCACTCGTTTTCTAAAAAATGTTTTGGGCTTTGGCCTACTTTCAACCTTTTCTTGTCGAATCGACAAGGGTAGAACAAATTCCGATGCCAATTTAACGACAGAAATGGTGGCCCCAGAATTGCTGAGGAAAGAACTCATAGCTGCTTGGCATCGTTCTGAAACCATGACCATAACAAACGTAAAACAGATGCCCCCAGAATTTTTTATGTATAAATATACTGATGAGGCCATGACGTTCTCCGAGCAATGGCGCCACTGTGTCGTCTACACCTGTGGCCAACTGGCCGGGCGAGCTGGAATTGTAAATCCCTATGAGAACATTAAACTTCCTGTGCAGATGCCCAAAACCGACGTTGTCAAGGAACTAGAAAATATGTATGCCTTTGTTCGAAAGTCGATCAAGGAACTATCGGATGAGAAACTCCTTTCCGATTGCGATTTTGCCGGAGAAACCATTCCGGTTTGGCGCTTGTTCTACGCTATGGAAAACCACATCATTCACCATCGCGGGCAATGCGTGGTGTATCTACGCCTGAATGGCGTGGTACCAAAGGGGTACTATGGGTGGTAACTATGAAAGATTCTTACATCTAGTTTTTGGTTCAACTCCCATAACTGGTATGCAATAGAAGGGTCTTCATAATTCCAAAACCAGCATTGGGAACAAAAATGTACTTACTTTATGAACTTGGTAGAAACCGATAGGGACAACATAAAAAGCAGTTCAAGGATAGCAGGGATATCCCTAATTTCAATATTGGAAAATGCCTCTTGGTAAAGAACCCTTTTATATTGTTCAGGTGTTGGCCTTTGCATACAAGACGGCCTATTTTAACTACTTTTCAATAGGTGCAGCTGGTTCATCTTCTCAATAAGGTCTCCTGTAATGGCCACTACCGCAGGTTTTGGGATGCCATCCTCATCGAAAGGCCACGTGCTTGTCGGATGGGCGATATCGATGGTTTGCTCGCCAGGGTGTTGTACACTTAGAAATAAGGTTTTCCCATCTGGTGAAAACCACGGACCGGTAAGCTCGGCATCATTGGGAGCCGAAATTAGACGAATAACCTTCCCCTGCTCTTTTCCATGCCGTGGAACCACAAAAAGGCTATTGTTCTTAAACGCCCTATAGGGACCTTCTTTCTTATTCATCATACTGCCAGACATATCGGAGGTGAACCACAAATTGCCGGCCATATCAAAGGCCAAATTATCGGGGCATGAAAATCCGTTCTCTGCTCCGCCAGCCATAAATGTGGATGTCTTAAAGGTCAAAGCATCGAACTTGCTGTCTGTTTCCGTTATTTTCAAAATAGACCCATGGAAATCATTTTTATCGTAGTTATTGGTCAGCGATACAAAGACATTCCCCGATATGGGGTCTATTTCAATATCCTCGGGGCGGTTCAGTGCGGTGGCCCCTAAAATTTTGGCCGCTTCCCGGGTGCGAATCAAAACCTCGGTCTGGTTCTTAAATCGCTCTTTTAATGCGGGTTGATTTTCCCAATCCAAAGGCAGCCATTTTCCCGCGTCCGTATTGGCAACGTAGAGCGTACCGTACTTTAACGAGCCTGGTTTGGAAGAAACAAATTTATACAAGTGCTCATCGTTATGGTCGTCACCCGAATAGGCTACTATACGCTTGTCCGCTAACTCATACAGCGTACAACACTCGTGTGCATACCTGCCAATGGCAATGTGTTTTTGGGCAGAACCGTCTTTTGGATCTACCTCGACCACCCAACCATAGTGTTCCGGGGGATATGGGTAAAATTTTTCCCAACCGTACGAACTTGGCCGATGCTGGGGCTGACCGTTCTCCAGATACTCCGTTTCACCGAAAAAACTATCGTAATTCTCTTCGCAGGTCAAAAAAGTGTTCCATGGGGTAATACCCCCAGAGCAATTGCTATGGGTTCCAATAACGGTAGAAGCGCCTTTGATGGGATGATCCCAGTTGAGAGTCATTGGGGTTTTGGCGGTAATGCGACGATTACGGGGATCGTCTTTTACTACTTCCCATTTCCCGGCGATTTGTTTTATACGAACAATACTTCCCCCCACATTGTACATTTCCTTATCTACCTGTTCCCTAGTTCTATGTGCTTCCGGGTTTTCGTATTTGTTGGAATCAAACCCGGAAACGAACTTTCGGTCTACATACTCGTGATTGACCCACAACAAACCATCTGTAGGATCATCAGCATTCAATGGGATAAAACAGGTGAAATCGTTGTTAAACCCAAAATGGTCTTTCGGACCAATTTCATCACCCCAACGCACTATCACATGATAATCCAATCCATTAGCCAACAATAAGTCATCCTCATTGGAAGGTGAAAGCGCCTCAATTGCCAACTTCCCTAGTCGTTCCAACACCTTGGGGCTTATTTTGACGGTTTTATTTGTGGGGGCCGCCATATTCCCACAACCTAACAAAAAAGGAGGTAATACAGCGGTTCCGATGCTGGCCTTCCCCAAAAAGCTGATAAATTTTCTTCGATTATATTCCACTTTGCGTTTCATTTTTTTAAATAAGAAATAACTTAACACTACGATCTTGGCCGCTAATGGGCCGCTGCGCTTCATTCAACATCGGCTTAGATGGGGGAGTACTGAATGCTTCACAACTATTTTTCTATGATCAGGTTGCTTGTTTTCGGAATTGGACCGTCTTGTATAATTGCGTTTGTACTTGGTTGTATGTTCAACAGGCTGCGCAAGTCCCTCGAATTATGGTCTGTACCTTATTTGTTTTGAATCCCAAGGGGACGTCTAATTGGAGCGGAGCCAATCCCTCCATACAATACACGGTCTCACAATACTCACACACAAAATGCGCGTGTTCGTTGCCTTTTATCGGTGCCGCTCCGAACGCGTATTTCGTAATGCCCGAATGGTCGTTGATACTGTGTATAAGTCCCGCTCGTTCAAAAGCGGCCAAGTTTCGGTAAAGGGTCGATTTGTCCGTTGTTTGTGGGAAGGCCTGCTTGATATCGGCATAGGACTTTGCATGCGGTGTTTTGATAAAATGATGTATCAATGCCAGCCGCAGTTTTGTTTTCTTTAAGCCCTTCCGCTTTATCAATTGTTCCCCTCGCTGGTAGTTCATCTTTATTGTTTTTGGTTATTTGAGCCTAAACGCTTCGACATTTTCGATTCGATAGTAACATGCCTCTGGGTCATCCCCGTTCAAGTGAAGTGTTCCCTCTACCGAAAGCAAATCATCCATCGCAAAAGAAGGCTTTTTATCAAAATGCAATTCCATAATGGTTTCGGGCCCGCCGTTTCCGCAGAAAAAACAGGATGCCATGGGATTTTTAGAAAGAAGATAAACCGATTGTTTTCCATCCAAAATCAAAAAATACCCAATAACAATCACTTTTTTGCCCTCCAAAGCACTGATTTCCGATGAAAAAGTGGCTTTTTGGAACCCGGGCAACACCAAATCGGGCGAGGGCATTTCCAAGGAAATTTCTTTCGAAAGATCGGCCCAATCCAAAACATGCTGGGCGTAGACGGTACTTCCGATCCATAACACCAACATCACCATAAAAAATCGCCTCTTTTTCAATTCTCCAATTGGCCTACGGCCTCTTTTAAAATATAATTACAATAGTTCACATTATTCGCATTGAGCTTAAGCACACCGGTGACCGTAACAATTTGATCGGTCTTAAAGGATGGTTGCTCCTTAAAATGGGCTTCAACAATGGTTTCCGGTCCTGCAGCACCGCAGAAAAAACAAGAGGCCATTGGATTTTGGGATATCAAAAAAACCGCGCCACTTCCCGAAATGTCCAAAAAGTACCCTTTTATGCGTACCTGTTTTCCGCTATAGTATTTTATTTTCTCACCAAAGGTCGGCGTTAAAAAATATACGTCGTACTCCTCATTGTACACCTGCTCAAAATTTACATCAGCAAAATCTTCCCAAGTCAATTGCTGTTGTGCCGTTGCGGCTACACCGGCAAAAGTTACAAATAAAACGATTAAAAATGATCTATACATCTGATAAGGTTTTAGCAACATTTAGTTTAAAAATGGAGCGTGATGCCAACAAAGTGGCCATGATGGTCAGGGCTATGACAAAGCCGAAGAGGAAAAACTCAAAAAGTTCAGGCCCCTTTATCTGCAAGGTATATCCGTATGAAGTTTGCATGTATTGAGAAATGCACCAAATCCCTAATCTGCCCAAAAGCCATCCCGAGACAAAACCAAGAAGCGCCAAAAACAGTGCTTCCATAAGGGCCAATCCGAGCAATTGAGCGGTGCATAGACCATAGGTTCGCAATAACGCCAACTCCTGTTTTCTTTCCCTGAGGGTCTTTAAAATGCTAATAAAGATACTGAGTGCAGATACCAAAAGGATGGCCAAGGCAATGCCGTTTACGATCTGTGCTCCCGAACCCAGCAATCCCACAAGGCGTTGTATCTCAAAACCTGGCAGCGCTGCCTGCATCGACGTACGCTCGTTGATGAACCTAGGTAGTTGTACCATGCCCAATGGACTTTTGAACTTTACAAGCAGGGCGGTGATCTCTTTTTCGGGATCGTATTGGTGGTCTGAGGTTTTTAACCCTTCTTTATGGATGCTATCGGTATCATGATCGTGGGCTTCCCAGACGCTTTCCAGATTGGTGATCAGCAGTTGATCGACCACCGTTCCCGTTGGCTTCAGAATTCCCTTTACGGTAAAAGGGTGTTCGTCGTGTGCCTGACTATCGGAAGCAACAAATCCGTGGGAGCTGGTAAAACGGTCTCCCAGCTGCAAGTTCAGTTGTTGGGCGACCTTGCTTCCGATGACGACTTCAAAGGGCTTGTCATATAGGGTCCCTTCAGACAGTTCGGCCTCGTAATGGTCAAGATACTCGGTTTCGGTTCCCAGAATGCGAAAACCTTTGTAATTGTCCCCATAGGAAACCGGAATGGCGGTTTGGACAAAAGGATGTTTTTGTAGGGCGGCCGCTTCTTTCAACTTGATGTTCCCCGTTGGAAAATCAACATGGAGCACGGAGGACAACACGAGCTGTAAGGGACTCCCCTTGGCACCGACGACCATATCAAAAGGAGCAATGTTCTTGCTCAACTGTCCGTCTAGCTGTTGACTCAATTGCAAAACGAAAGTGACCAAGGAAACGCTCAAAGACAAAAGCAACAGGCTCAACAATAGGTTGAGCGGTTTTGAAACCATATTTTTAAAAGCCAGATAAGCCAGTTTCATCCGTTAATTTTTATAGTTTTTTTATGGGTCGGGCCTAGGTCGCTAAAAACTACCCTAATCGGCAACAAGATTTTGCTATGACTCATTTCATAGTGGTATATGGTTTTGAAAATGGCACTTTATACGTTGGTCATGGGTAATGATCAATAAGCTGCTATTGCAAATCTGTGCTTCTTCCTTGAGTAAATCAACCACCTTTGAACAGTTTTCATCATCTAAATTGGAAGTAGGTTCATCGGCAAAAATGATTTTCGGCCTGTGGATCAAGCCCAGGGCAATACCAAGTCGTTGTTGCTGTCCCTGGCTCAATGCAGTAACCTTCTTGTCAAGATGTTCGGTAAGACCCAACCTTTCCGAAAGCTCATATATTCTTTTTTTATCGCCGCCTTTTTGAGGAAAGCTTTGTCGCAGAAGAAGATTGTCTGCAACGCTCAGGGATTTGATAAAATGGTATTGTTGGAAAATGAACCCGATCTGTTCCCCTCTAAATCTATCGAGCTCTTTTCGGGAAAGCGACCTTAATTCCGTTCCGTCGATAGCAACAGTCCCTTTTGAAGGAGGCAGCAGTCCGGCCATTAGATACAACAAGGTCGTCTTACCCACCCCTGAAGGCCCTATTACGAGCATGTGTTCACGGGGGGGCAGCACAATATCTGGAAAAACCAGCGCTGCTCCGTTTTCGTATGCATAAGAGAGGTTCGATGTTTCGACCATCCGAAAATTTTTGTAAAAATAGGAAGAAATTTTAATGCAACTTAGTTGCATTTGCAAAAATTGAATACATTTGCGCCTATTTAATCAGTAGCACGCTTGCTTATGAACCATAGTACACTTAGGACAATGACGAATTTGGTACACCTGAGGAATAAATCTGATATCATTGGGGTGTTCGCAAGTACCCTCTGTTTTATGCATTGCTTGGCAACACCCTTCCTTTTCGTCGCACGAGCTGGCCTTGCGACCGGGGGAGCCCTCCATCCGTGGTGGTGGGGCACTTTTGACATATTATTTCTTGTCATTTCCTTTTCAGCCGTGTACTGGTCGGCCAAGAATACCTCCAAGCGCTGGCTGGCCTATGCTTTTTGGGGCCTTTGGACATTGTTGGCCCTGCTTGTTGTTAGCGAGAAAATGGAAATTGGTCATTTGGAGGAGAAGCTCATTTACCTTCCGACCATCGGCTTGGTTTTACTTCACTTTTACAATCGCAGTTATTGCCGTTGTGAAGATGACAATTGCTGTACAGACCCTATTAAATAAAAATTGTATTCATGGATAAAGCTCAAATAGAAGTACTTGGTGACAATCATATTGGCACCTCTATAAATACCCCCATGCGGGGCGATGCGTTTGAACGTTCCGATGAAAAAAAGATTGAAAATATCCAATCCCATTTTTCTAAGATCATGGAGGAGTTGGGGCTGGATCTGACAGATGAAAGTCTTATGGGAACCCCGTATCGGTTTGCTAAAATGTATGTGAAGGAACTGTTCTATGGATTGAACCCTAAGAACAGGCCAAAAATCTCCACTTTTCCCAATACCTATGGTTACCAACGGTTGTTAGTGGAACAAGATATTACCATAGACTCTTCTTGCGAGCACCATTTTTTACCCATTGTAGGGCATGCGCATGTAGGCTATGTGCCAAAAAACAAGGTCATAGGGCTATCGAAAATCAATCGGCTGGTCGACTACTATGCCCACAGGCCACAAGTTCAAGAGCGGCTTTGCCTTCAAATTTTAAATGATTTGCAGCAAACCCTCGATACCGAAGATGTTATTGTAGTGATTCACGCGAAGCATCTTTGCGTTTCCTCCCGTGGCATAAAAGATAAGGAAAGTGCTACCACAACGATAGAATACGGTGGCACCTTCACAAATACCGACAAGCGTGCGGAGTTTCTCAATCTCTTAAAAAATACCAGTGTTTAAGGCAAATATGTTTTCTTAAACCAACAAAGACGGCGCTCAGCTTCATGGCATTCACAAAGTACCTACATATCGTATTCTTCATTGCCTTGATCGCCCTCAAGGCCGCTGCCCTGCCTGTTTATTTGTGTCATGATACCTGTGATGGGCAAATAGAGGATTGCGAGCTCTGCGAACATGCCATCCATAGTCAAAGCATCGTATTTTCGCCCCCGGCCCAACTGAAAGGGCCAGAAATACAGCGTTCATTTTCTTTCCGTCCACCTGAAAGTTGTTATAAGAGTGTCTGCGTGATACGCCGCATCAACGACACACACTTTGGTAGACCACCACCTGCCTCAGGGGTTTAGTAGGGTATTCTCTCCTAAATCCAAGCTTTCACGCATTCTCCCAAGTTTCGCTGGGTAGTGATTTCTTAACAGGAAGTCTTGTCTGCGCCTGGAATGCATGTTCCGCATTTTTGACAGGATCGTGATCGTAGCTATTCAATTCCTATGCAGTACTAAGAGCGAGATAACCAATAGTTCGGCCTACGGCCAAGGGGTGCTTTTCCATTAACCATTTTCGCCTTCCATTAAGATGAAAGAACGTTTGCTCCTATCAATATGCTTATTTTTTGGGTCGTTGTTTGCGATGGCCCAAAAAGAACCTTGCGCTTATTCCGTTAGCGGAAAGGTATTGGATGCGGATACCGAAGAGACCGTACCCTATGCTGTCATTAGAGTCGAGGGTACCGAGAAATATACCAGTACCGATCGGGAGGGTAATTTTAAGATCGATGGGCTGTGTTCCAAAAAAAACACCCTCATTATTTCATGCATTGGCTATGCCGATTCGACCAGGGACCATGAACACGATTCAGAAATACACTTTTATTTGGCCCAAGAGGTTACCGGCTTGGACGAAGTAACCATTCAAGCGCAACGAACCAAGGAGAAAGGCACCGAAACCATTTCACAGGTTACGATCGGAAAAGTAGAAATTGATGGCAATCCTACCCAATCATTGGCCGCTATCTTGTCTCGGCAACAGGGGGTCACCTATGCATCGGCCGGCACCAATGTGCAGTTACCGGTTATTCATGGTTTATACGGGAATCGAATCTTGGTCTTGAACAATGGCCTAAAACACGGTTTTCAAAATTGGGGTACAGATCATGCCCCGGAAATAGATATTGCTTCGGCAAACAGCATTACCGTGGTAAAGGGTGCCGCTGGCGTAAGATATGGTCCGGAGGCTTTGGGGGGAGCGATTATTGTTGAGCCCAACTCCCTACTGCTTAACAACCCGTTTTACGCGGAACTCGGTACAGGATACCAAACGAACGGCAAGGGTTACAACGCCAACGTAGCACTTGGAAAAGGCACGGAGCGCTGGAGCTTTTTTGCAAATGGCAATTATACCAGAATAGGAGATCGTAATACGCCGGATTATAGTTTGACCAATTCCGGTAAAGAAGAAAAAGCCATCGGTCTTGGCGTCTTGCACCACCTAGACCAGTGGGATTTTAAGGTGAACTATAGCTTTGTTGACCAAAACCTGGCGCTCTTGCGGGCTTCTATCGCCACAAGTCCAGATTCGTTTACTCGCGCCATTAACGCAAACGAGCCAATCATTATCAACCCCTTTTCCTATGATATTGGCCAACCTAGCCAAACGACCCAGCATCATTTGGCAAAGGCGGAAATCAACTGGTGGTACACAGAAGGGGCAAGGCTTACCCTAATCGGGGGCCTGCAATTGAACAAAAGAAATGAATTTGATGTGCGCAGAAATGCCGAGCTGCCCATTATTGACCTCGACCTGCTTACGTATGACTATCAGTTGGAATGGAAACATCCTACTTGGCATGGCTTGAACGGCTTGCTCGGCCTTCAATACTTTGGTCAAGACAATGATAATAACCCGGGTACCCAGACCACTCCCTACATCCCCAATTACAATACGGATCGGTTTAGTGCTTTTGCGGTCGAAAGCCTGGTATTTGGAAAAAATACGGTTGAAGCGGGGCTGCGGTTTGATTTTGAGACCAATGATGTGCGCGGCAGGGAGATCAATCAAGCTATTTTTAGGGACAACTACACCTTTACCAACTTCACAGGAACATTGGGGTATGTTCGGCGACTTTCTGAAAACAGTACTTTCCGAACAAATATCGGAACCGCTTGGCGCACCCCCAATATGGAAGAACTGTTCAGTTTTGGACAGCACAGCTTTAAAACGACTTTTGGATTGCTTCGATTCAAGGATACCAACGGTGTCCTGAGTACTGATGAGGTTACCCCCTTGGATGAAAGCAGGGTGAATCCGGAAAGGGGCTATAAATTCATCAATGAATTTCAGACCCATAAAAATGGGAACTCGCATAACATTACGGTGTATTCCCATTTTATAGAAAACTATGTTTTTGATCGGCCCATTGGGGTTTTCGGAACGGTCCGTGGCCCAATGCCGGCATTTATTTTCGATCAGGCCGATGTCTTGTTCCTTGGTGCGGAATACAGCTGGAAAAAGGAATGGACCCCTACGGTATCCAGTTCTTTTGGTGCAAGTTACCTATGGTCTAGAAATGTCGGGGATAATGACTCCTTGATCAACCAACCGCCGATTTCGACGAATGTTGAACTGAAATGGAACCAGGGGAAGGTGTGGTTATTTGATTCCTCTAAATGGGCGATTCGCCCCAGTTATACCTTTTCACAGTTTCAAGCAGCTCGAACGATTACGCCCGCCAGTTTGGTCGATGGGTCGATCGAGCTTACGACAGAATCCGAAATATTCGACTTTGCCGATGCCACCGATGGGTACTTTCTGCTTGATCTATCCTGGAGCTTTCGATGGAACAACCTAAATGGCGGTATAAGGCTTCAAAATCTATTGAATACCGCTTATCGCGACTACCTCAACGAAATGCGCTATTTCGCGGATGAACCGGGCAGAAACCTACTTTTTACATTGAAGTATACCCTTAAGACAAGTCCTCAAAATGAATAGAAAAAATGCCCCTAAATACAGCACTATGGCAACTAGGGCCCCTTGAGTTTTGAAGATTTTCAAAGTACCGTTCAGTAACAATTTTAATATTTAAAAAAAGAAAGATGAAAACGATGAATCTATTTAAGAATTTACGACTATTGGCAATTTTATGTTCAGCGATTACCATTGTTGGTTGTAACAATGATGATGACGCCGCACCCGAAGAAGAAAACGAAGTAGAAGTATTTACCGATGTTACCCTTATTTTTACGAATACGGCCGATACCAGTGATGTAGTGCGGGCTTCGGCTCAAGATCCCGACGGAACAGGGATACAGGAATTACAGATCCTAGATGCGATTACACTCGCTGCCGATACGGAATATACCTTGACGTATGAAATTCTAAATGCCCTGGATCCAACAGACGTTGAAGATATAGGTGCCGAAATCCTAGGGGAGGACAATGAGCATCAGTTCTTCTTTAGTTTCACGGAAGGCGCCTTTACCAGCCCTACCGGAAACGGGAATATAGATACCGCGTCAGAGCCAATAAATTACAATGATCAAGATGAAAATGGGAACCCGGTCGGTTTGTCCACCACTTGGACAACACCTGCTGCAACCTCTGCCGGCGGAATGTTTACAGCTCGCTTACAGCACCAGCCAGATATAAAAACGGCTACAACGGGTTCGAACGATGGTGATACTGATTTTGCCCTGACCTTTGTCCTGAATGTTCAGTAAATAATTTTTTATACTTTATCTCCCACCTTGTTCGCCATAAACCAGCGTGGGAGATTATTGACTAACAATTGCAACTGAAACGATATTATATGTAGCAGCTTGGTTATATTTTGCTTAACAAAAGGCGCAAAAAAGAACGTCAAAGCAATTTGAAAGTACTTCTTAAAGAAGATTTAAGGGCCTAAATAACTTTGCTTGGGCCCTTTATATATACACCAAAAATTATCCAAAGTATTCAACTTGAGCAAGGAATATAACTGCTAATCTGCTCGAATTGGAGGCCGCCTCCTGTTCCCGACCTTACGATTTGAAAAATCTATTCTGTAGTCATCCGAACGTATTATCATGGTAAGCGTACCTAAAAAGTTAACTCCTTTCGTGAGTATTTATATTTAGTTCCCACCAAATCTCTTACTGTCGGCAATTGGTTTTAAAGGACTGGCATCTCCATTCTAGGTCCTACCATTTGATTTGAACGTAACCGTGATGTTTCCCTTGTTAGTAGTTTTTGTGCCACCAGGCGAAAGAGGATGCTGAAGAGTTCTAAGTATTAGGTTAGGAGCGTTGCCGTTAAAGAAAGTGCCGATATAGGACCATATAAATGTCAATATGCCCTTCAAGAAATTGAAGGGCATCTTTTTTGAATCTCAACAATGAAGAATAAATCTCTAATTTATGTAAAAAAAATCAAGAATGGGACGCTACTCCCTTTCCGTCGATAGACTTAAAATTATCTTTAACAAGAGATTTTTTTTGAAACGGGATTTTATCAAAACCGTTAATTGGTATATAGTATAGGGTTTAACCCTTTACTCGATAATCGAGATTTATAATGCTCGGACGCCTTAACGACAAGTACAGACAGACCTTCGTCGAAATCAATGTTAAATTTCCTTTTAATGCCTCGCGGGTTTGCGCCGAGGTAGTTTACTTAACAGTTATTTCAGCTCACATTCCATTAGCTTTTCAAGCAACCATTCTCTATGCCGTAAAGCTCATTTGCGGCGTTGATAACAGTATCGTCATGGCTTGCAAAAATGAATGATACATCATGTTCTTTGTTTAAGTTTTTCATTAATGCGACGATTTTTTCGGCGTTTTTTCGGTCTAAATTTGCGGTTGGCTCATCTGCAAATACAAGTTTTGGTTTTGATACAATGGCACGAGCTATTGCAACTCTTTGCTGTTCTCCACCAGAAAGTTCTGAAGGTTTGTTTTTCAATTTATCACCAAGACCAACAATTTTTAGAATCTCTTCGGACCGATTTCGGATACCCTCTTTTGAAAACTGTTGCAGGTACATGGGTAATTCGACATTCTCTTTAGCTGTAAGTACCGGTATAAGGTTGAAGGATTGAAAAATAAAACCAAAATTTCTCATTCTTGTATTGGACATCTCCTTTTTGTTAGCATAATTAATTTTCTTGTTCTCTAACCAATATTCACCTTTGTCAGGTTTGTCGAGACAACCCAATAAATTCAATAAGGTTGACTTTCCTGACCCCGATGACCCGGCTATAACGCTAAAGCAACCCGGATAAAATGAGGCATTGACCTTGTCTAGAACTTGGGTTTTAGTACTTCCCAATTTATAGGATTTCGAAATATTCTCTAGTTGTAATAGTGGCTTTAATGACATCTTGATTTTGTTTTAGTTAAGAGACTGTTTTGAAATATGTTATTATTTTTTACACTCCTTTTTGCGCCCTACTTCGTTATCCCGAACCGTCGGGATGGAACCGTAGCTATGGCTATGCTTAAAGATTTTGCCCCATAGGCCATCAAAAATGACTTTTAAAAATTCTACTCACACATTTCATATCAGTCTCTAATAGATTATAAAAAGAATGAAAGAATCACCCTTCCCTGAAAATCATATATAGAAAGGCTGTTGTTATAGATAAAAGGGTTTATTTCTACCTTAAAATCATCGCCGTTGTAAACAAGACCTGGGGAACATAGCAGTTGATTAGTTGTTAGATCGTAAAATATATTTGTACTTATGTTGTATTTGGAATAAGTGTCCATATAATTGAGTTGTCCGAAAAAACTATGCTGTCCCATGCTAATGGGGTCGTAACCCGGTAAACTGTTGGGCAAGAACGCTTTGAAGTTTTCAATACTCTCGGTGTTGTTAAAATCACTTCGATATCGATATTCGGCAATCAAAATTGTTCTTGGCAAAACATTCAGCATGGTACCAACAACAAATTCAGCATCCCTATTTTTGAACCCATTTTGAATAGAGTCGATTTCTGGCAAGCCTTCGGAATCAATTAATCTACTGTTTGAAAAATTTCGAAGTACCCCTTCCCCATAAAAAGTGAATTTATTGGCACCTAAGGTGAAATCAACTCCAAATTGTTGTTTTTCATCACCTAAAAAAGCATAACTGAAAGAATAGGAGAGGGATCTAATCTCAGAACTTACCTTGAAAGCAAATGTGGATCTATTAAGCCGTTCTGCAGGCGAGAATATAGTATTCAGGGCGAAATTGGCCCCTATGTATTCCAAATCGGTCAGAACGATACCCTCTAATCGATTATCGATTCTAAATGGATCTTTTTGTAAAAACGGATTTGAGGGGTTCCAGAGGTTGGCAGTACCCCAATTGATTCTTTTCTTACCAAACGTAGCATAAAAGGTATCTGAAACTCTATATTGTAGGTAAAGTTCATTGATTGCAAATTCTAATGCTTCATCCAAAGGGTTAAGGAATATTTTGGGCTCTGCCTGCAGCTTTATTTCATTCTTTTTGAAGGTTCCCACGGGAAAAAAGCGATTTACAATTTCTTGTTCATTGAGCTGTAATAGATTATCGGGATTGACCAATGAATTCTCGGAAAAAACATTGTAGGTAAAAACATTTTCATTTATGATACGATATGAAAATTCGGTTTGAGCACTCAAAGTAGAAGTGCTCAAAAAGTATAACAATACTATTCTAGTATATAGGGTCGTTGTTTTCATTTTGTATTTGAAATTAGGCTATTTGCTAAGCGAGGCAGTAGTAAAAAATGCGTCTGTCTTATTCGTTCCTTTTGAAAGATCTGTATAGGTGAAAATTGTTTTGGAATCTTTTCTTAATTGATCAAGGATGGTAATTTTTGACGGAAAATACCCTTGGTCAAAGGCAATATAATCAGCGTATTCTATGGTTTTAATAACTTTTCCGGAAAGGCTCAACATCTCCTGTTTAAAAGGGTATTTTGTTTTCGTATCCAGATAAAAGTTCACTTGATTGTAGGCGGTCTTAAGATCTTTTGCTTTTAATTTTAGTAAAAGTTCACCCTCAATATTTTCTAAACCTCCAATTACCTCATAATCGGCTACCAGTGATATTCTAAGAATGTCGCGGTTTGATGCGTCTCCACCGAGAAAGGCTTGTTTAAAAGGAATCTTGATCAATTTGCTAGATCTTGGTAGATACATCCACATATTGTCCCCATCGTTCAAAACCCTCCTATCGCGCTCGATACTTGGACTAAGAATATCCAATCTCATTTTTTCATCCTTTTTAACAACCCGCATCTCATAGGTTCTTTTTACTTTCTCGTTTTTTAAAACCTCCATCTTCATGACGAATTCCATATCAAGAGAAAAAATATTCTTATCCAATTCCTCCAGTATACGAGACGGATCAGCTTGGTTCATAGGGGGTTTGTTTCCTAAAGAGGTAAGCAGTATCGAAATAATATAAATTGCATTTTTCATAATTACTGATTTTCAAAAGTTAGTTTATCGCTCGTAGAGCAAGGTGATCGGGTCTGCCTTTCGAACCTTTCTTGTACTCCAAATTGCAGAAAACAAAGGGTATAAAAGGCCAATACCAAAAGCTAGTATTAGATTTGGGAAATGAAAAAATGGCTTTAGGACACTACTTCCAAAAATCAAGGTCGCTGAATCCCCTAAATAGATTCCATCAACTGAAAGTATCGCTGTCAGGCTACCAAAAACGATAAGTCCGACAAGTGAAGAGATGACCGCGACCACTAAAGTTTCTAAAACAAATGAAAACCGAATCTTTCTTGATTTATATCCTATGGCCAATAAAGTGCCGATTTCTTTGTTCCTTTCGGTAACATTATTCCTTACCACGAAGACAATTCCGAAAAAAGAAATTACCTGTAGAAAGAAAACGATGCTTAAAAATCCATATTTATTGGCGTTTGCTATAGTAGAGGCAACCATAGATTGGCCTTCATAAGACTCTAAGTCCATTGTATCCTTAAATTCGGATGCTAAGATTGCATCAACTTTTGACAAAACTAAAGGGGTCGTTTCAAGATTTTTGGAATCTATCAAAACATCGGTTGGAAGTTCTGTATTCACCAATACCTTAACATCTTCTAAATTCATAAACACCATTGTATTTGCCCATCCTGAAATATTCTTATAGATTCCGGAAATCCTATAGCTGTCCATATTTAGACTTCCGTTGACGGATTGAACCAAAATAGTACACTCGTCATTTTCTTCAACATGTAGTTTATCGGCAACATTCTTGCTAATCAAAATTCCGGATCTTGTAACGCTATCATAAGACTTGGTATTTTCAAAACGGAAACTACCAAACAAGGGTTTTTCTTTAACCCAATCGATTCCTCTCAAATTAATGTCGGAAGATTTATTATCATTATTTAGAAGTGCTCTGGAATGCACTCTTTCGCGAATATTGGATATCTCTGGTACGGCTTTTATCAAAGAATAGGCTTTATCGAGCCCCGACCTATTAATGTTGGTTTTTCCTTCTAGTGATTCATCGCTAAGAGAAAAGGATACTGATCCGGTTTCGATTTGAACTAAATTGGCAACCAATTGCTTTTCAATACCGGAAGAGACCGATAGAATAAGGAATAGAAGTCCAACAGCCAATGCAATGCTCGATCCAACAATACTATTTCGTGCAGCATGACGTGTTACGTTTCGGAAAGCGACTTTAGTGAATATGCTCATAACTTTTGTCGTATTAATTAATAGACTAATGGTTTATCTGTTTAACACAGTATGCTCGATTAGGTAGCTGTTCTCAGCAAAGTGGTTATTTCAGTTTTAGGTAATTTCCGCAGGCTTATCAATACCGCTAAGTAGCATGCTAAAGCGAATAAAAAACAAACTTCTGCAATGTCTAGCCAAAATATTTTTGGTATAATCTTGCTGCTCAAGTACGCCGCCTGAAGTTCTTCAACGGGTATGGGGATACCCTCTTGTAGTAAAAAGTCAAATGCCAATTTAAGGGTAACCCCAATCCATAAAACAGCGGTAACAACAAGAAAAATGTATTCGAAAGCGATTGTATTTATGACCCTAAAAGGGCTAAAACCAAATGCCAATAAGGTTCCTATTTCCTTTTTTCTATTATTGGTTATCATAACAATGATATTGACAAGGATTAGAAAACAGAAGGCGATAAAAATGAGTTTAATGATATAACCAAAATTTACCCAAATGGCCAGAATCGAATTTAATAAGGGAGATGACTCATTCCATGTTGCAATATTCAATTCAGGATTTAGTCTGATAATACTTGAGTGAAGAAACGCTTCCTGTTCATTGGTGCCCTCAAAGTTTTTAAAATTGACAAGGAGTTCCATCGTTTCACCTTTTTCCAGACCCATTAATGAGCTGCCTTTTTCGTAATTTATATAGCCAATGGGGGTAAGAAACTGAGCCAAACCGTTTGTTCGAAATATACCCGATATAACCAAAATAGTATCGCTTAAATAGCCATTCCTATTATTTGCCAGGATTACAAGGGTATCTCCCACCTTACTATTAAGCTCATCGGCAAAAGTCTTGCTTAGCATGATTTCGTCATTATTCTCTGGGACGGTACCACCATGAAAATCCAAAATAGAACTTACCCTTCTAAGATGCTCCTTAGATAAGGCTTGTAAATTGATGCCGATACTTTCATCGCCAGATGACATCATTCCTCCAAAACGAAGCCTGGGAGAAACATGTAGAATGCCATCGGCCTCTTTTCTTAGTGATTTCTCTAATTGTTCGTTCCAATTGAATAGTTTTAAATCGGAGAATTGGGATTCAAGAACGTTTAGCTTTTCTGCCGAATCATATATAATGTACTGACCCGAAATAGCCTCTCCTATTAATTGTTTCAAACTATTCTGAACGCTATTCTTTTGAGCGGTTTGATAGAAGATATTAAAGGCAGCGACGATACTTAAAATAAAAATCAGAAAGGCTCTTGACTTTTTTCTGGTAATGTTTTTGAGAGATAACCGTATCATAACATTTGCTTATTTCTAAAAGTGATCCTTTACCACTTTCGATATTTATAGCAAATGTGTTCGATATTTAAATGACAATCGACCTACCCAGTTGGCTGGCACGATTTATTAGACCCAGCCAATTGGCTGACACCTTTATGATTTTCTTTTCTTGAATTCGGATGGGGATATCCCATTGTATTTTTTGAAGTATCTATTAAATGATGATTTTGATTTGAAACCACAATCGAAGGCTATCCCAAGAACGGATAGATTGTCATAATCTGAAGAGCGTAACATTTCCTTTGACTCCTCAATACGGTATTGGTTCACAAAATCATAAAAGTTGAGTTGAAAATGTTGGTTCAAGACTTGGGAAAGATGGACGTTGGACAGATCGCATTGCTTAGCTAAAATGGAAAGTGTAAGATCATCTTGTAAATAAGGCTTTGCCCGTTTCATATGTTCACTAATTTGATCGCCATATAAAACTATTCTTTCCTTGGTAAGCCCCGATTTAGAATAAGAGGTAGTTTCGATTTTAGAGGAGTCCAAATCTATGCTCGAAGTATTCTGCGTACTCAAATTAGAAAATATTGCCGTTTGCCTAAAACCATAAAATCCGAAAGCGATGAGCATTAAACTTAAGGTAATTCCAACAAAAGCAAAGGCGTTTGATATAGTAAAGAGTTGAAATTGAGTAGCACCGAAGATTAAGAAGGAGCTTAGCAGAAAAAGAATAAAGTATGAGTACACGATGTAGGTAACCCATTTTAAATCTATTTTTTCATCGAACGAAAAAAACGTTACAATTGTTTTCCTATGCTTCTTTAATAATAATAAATCCCAAATACAATATATCAGACCTGATATAGCAAGGGGAAATGCGTAATACTGCATCCATAAAGGGGCCTTTTCAGGTGGCGGAAAATACCCATTGGTCGCAATAAGTTCAACATCACTGGTTTTTTGTAAAACTATGAGAATGAGTATAAAAACAAAATATGCAGCCAAATGCTTGGCAATGGTAGTCCAAGTTACTTTATGTCCGGTCAATGCTAAAATATATAGGAACAAAAGGGGCGCCCCCAATAACGGCAGTCCAAAACTTAGAATTGCCCACAATCCTTGAAGCGCAAAGCTATAAATGGTTATTTGATAGAAAACAATCTGTAATAGTGTTACCACGATCCATGACAAGAATAAGTAGTCTTCGCGTTTTTTACCTTGTTTAAATATCAAAACAAGAAACATGAGGATTCCGGCACCTAGTCCGAGATTTAAAAAAACTTCCAATTGTTTTTATTTAATGTATCTCCTAAACTAGTGATTTTAATTAAACATTAAGACAGTTGATTATTGATTTAGGTGGGACGACCGGTTAAATGACGACTACGAGCTTTTGCTCTTAGAAGGTTTTGCGTTAAAGAATAGTAATATTTATTGGAACCAAGCTTTTTAAGTTAATATGGTTGCCAGCGCTTTGAAAACCCTTTGATGTTTTATTTATTTCTAAACTAGTCTCACTTCTAAAACTTCGCTAAGGACTTTCCGATTTTAGAATCCATATCCCTCCTTTAAACGAAATGGGTTTTTAAGATGTTAATAGTTCCGTTGATTGAATTGTACCTTTTCGTACAATGTATCCTACCATTTATACGCTCATTTGAAAAATTACGTGGTCTATCCGTAGCTTCTTATTTGAAAAGTATAATTTTATGAGATACGCAGCTCTTTGTATTAAGTCTTTTCGAGATGCTTATAAAATTACCGCCTTACCCCCTAAAATAGCAATCTAAAAAGTAAGAACCCTTGTAGAATCCGGTTTATACAGAGGTACAGAAGGGTGCCTCTTATCTGAAATTTTGCCTCCCTTCATTGTTAAAATCTAACACTCGCTCTAATATACGGTTTTGCAATGGTTAGAGTTTTTCGCTTGAGATTTGATGATTGCTAAGCCGACTTATGATGAGGTTCGTTTTTTCGGTATTTCTTGTTTTTGAGCCCCTCTCTTAATTATAGTTGGATACGGATAGTTTTCAAAAATACTTCCTTTAAAAATTATTGCTGACCGAGCGTTGAACTACTGCTAAAATTTACATACAACCAGCCTGTTTGCTTTTGTTTTTCCATTGGATCCAATATTCCTGTAAGCCTTCCGGGGTTGTTTTTAATTTACTAATATCCAGTGTATGTCCCGCTATCAAAAGGGCATTTAGCTCCGTTTTTCTTCTTGCCAAGGCCGGGGCATGATTCCAACCCCCGACATGGTCAAAAGAAGTGTAGGCGTTGCATTTGTCCTTTACAGAAACAAAGGGGATTTTTAAATCGTAAATGACGTTTCCAGAACCCATGCCCTTTGTAACCATACTGATTTTAGAGAAAGCTACCTTATAATAGTACCCTTGGTCATAAAGTGCTTTCAATTTATCTCCGACCCGCGCGGCCATTTTGTTTGAAAATTGATGTGCAACATCAGCACCATTAATAAATTCGGGACCGGTGTACGTTCCTTCACAACCGTTTTCGGAACATATGATTTCATTCTTATCTTGAAGCTGTTTGTTACTTGAATCTCTACAGCTAGTATAGGGGAAAGCAAGCAATAAGGTTAGAACCAGTTGTTTTACTACACTCATTTTTAAGCTTTTTTTGGAATTTCTCATTCAAGCCCTTACTGTTTTTTGACCGCCTCTTTGGGTTGCCGCATTCCATCCGTTTTGGCCTGCAGATACTCCGTCTCCTCCGTATTCGTATTGGCATCGACCTTAAACTTCCAGAGCCCTTCCTCCAGTATAAGAATCGTAGAGAGTTTGCCATAGGTTTTAATTTCCGAACTGTCCGATTGAACGTATGTTAACTCGTAAAACCCATTATCTAGGATGCTTTTGCCCAAGTCCTTTCTATTGGTAATCTTAAAAACGAGCCGCATCGTTTGCCCGTTCTTCTCCACTTGCTCAAAAAACTTGGAAAAGTAGTTTTGGATGGTTTGGTTCCCATGAATAGAATTGGGAGTTGACTGATCATACAAATTAAGGAGCACGGCATCTTTTACATATAATTTTTCCAAGATGTTCGCATCCATTTCATGATAGGCCTCGGAGAAGTTTTCGTAAATACTGTTTGGGGTATTTGCCGTTCGCTGCGCATAAAGCATACCTACAGACGCGAAGACAAATAAGAACAAATACATGGGATAGATTGCTTTTTTCATGATTTTTCGGTTTTGAAGAGCCGGTCGTCGGGAATCTATTTGAAAGGTACAATTTTTTCTTTTTGAAGGGTTTAGGGGATGATTTTTATCGAAATAAAAAAAAATTTGAAAAAAAATGTCCCAAAATAAAGTAGGCCCTGATATATGGGTACACACATGAACAAAGAACACATAAAATGTATGGGTATCCTGCCCTTCGACTTCAAACGAAATTTGGGATAAACGCATGCTATGTGATTGTATGAATCAAATAAAAAGAACATATGAAACTGGGGCAACACCTTTTTAAAAAGGATCAGCCGATTTGGGGGAAACCCCTAATCGAGTACGATCCCGAGCGAATGAATCAAGTATTTTCAGAAATCCCTACAGCTGAAAACACCGAAGAGCTTCTGCCGTTCCTACCAAGCAAACCGTGCGATATCTCCTTGGAAACCGAGCTTTATTTAATGCTCCACTCTAAATAGGACCCCATGGTATTTTCAGATCAGGAGTTAAAAAACATGGCCTACCGGTCGGTACATCTGGGTATTGAACCACGGGAGGACTATATTTTGGACGAAAAGAAGATTCTTAACGGGTACAAATCAAAAAAGTACTCTTTGAACGAGCAGATAGGGGTGCTCGGGGAATCCTTGGCCGATAATATTCGTAAGATGGAAATCATTCGAGGGAAACTTTCCAAAGAGGTCGTGTCGCGTGCCCGGGAAAGTTCCGAGACCATCCAGGAAGAAATCGATGCCTTAAAAGAGCATATCCATACCCAAAAAACAGGGATCAAAGAACATATTCGTAGGTGCCAATTGAATGGCGATGCGCTCGATTGCCCCTACAATATTGATGAGATTGCTACGATCGACGATTTTGAGCCAAGACAAGAAACTCCTCTTCCGGAAGTGAAAAAAGGCCCCAAAAGAATTCCCTTTTGGGCGCTCTACTTGGTGGAAGTGCTGTTTATTTTCGGAGAGGGGATCTTGTTTTACAATATCTTGATGGAGACCCATGATCTGCCCGTTATTATTTTGCGCAGTATCTTTTTTATCCCCATTGTTTTTGCAGCGAGCTTTTTAACCTCCAGAAAGATTTCCCTTCGTTGGGTATGGCTCCCTATTATGCTAATTTCAGGAGTCTATGCGATTCTCGGATTTACGGTATTTGAATGGTTCTTAGAGTCACAGGCCTTAGATGAGACCCTTGTTTTTTCGAGCTTCTTCATCAAAAACGGCTTCCTGATCCTGGGCGCTTTAATGATGGTGACCCTGGCACTCTTTTTGACCAACGCCGTCAAAAGCATTTACAATCACCAGAAGCGGAAAAACCGTAAAAAGGATAAAAAGAAGCTGCCCGAACCCCTACCCGTACCAGTTGAAAAAACACCACAACAAGTAGATCTCGACCTGAAGTTGTTGGCCTTAAAGGGCTCCCTTAAAAAACTTCAAAAACTAGAGGAAAAGTTAACTAACTCCAAAGAGGCCGGTAAAGACGAGTTCAAACGTATCCTCGGGGATGTTTCCGTATTGGAAAGAAAAACCGAGGAATTGTCGGCCCAGATCGGTTCTTTTTCGAAAGAGTTGGACACCCTTGAGACCAACTCGATGGAGGAATTGGGCAAGTACCGAGAACATTTTGAGAACTACAGCAATGGAGGACGGCCCGTTCAATGGAAAGGGTATGACTTTAGCCGAATTTAACGGACACTAAAAGCACAGCAGATGAAAAAATTGATCGCTATTGTCATATGGGGCGGTATCGCCTCGTTTTTGACAGCATGTAATACAGAATGTGAAACAGTCACTACCCGAAACATTACCATTCTGGTAGATGCGACCGACTCGCTATTGGTCGATAAGGCGCAGTATGAGCTGCGCAAAGAAAACTTCCAGGAATTGGTAAACGAAAAACTGGGCCTTGAAGAGCAGCCAAGTTGCTTTACGGTCAATTACGATTTTGGCTATATCTCTACACACAGTTATTACAACCCCACCTCTACTCAATTGTCGCAGACCAATTGGGGCGAGGCGAAGAATAAGCAAGTATTGGGGTGGCGCAGCTTTTATAGTGCCCATGAAGAAAACCTAAAAAGTCTTGATTCACTAGGCAATATGGAAAATACCTCTTTGTTTCCTACCCTGATGAAGGCAATCGGAAAAACCGATGGGATAATCGTAGTGGTCAGTGATTTGATCGAGAACAACCCGGCAGTCAACTTTTACAAAGACCCGCCAACGACGCCCGAACAGATGGAAAAAGCCTTTCAGAAAATGGAGGCATATTACCTCCCCGATGCCGTAGTTAAAAGCGACGAGAAAGAGGTGTTGTTCATTGTGATGTCAGAACCCAAAAATTCGGCAGTGGTTCATAAGGCCAGGGCTTTTTGGAAGTATGCACTAGAAGAACATATGGGCTTGCAGGTGCGTTTCGCTGACGGAATCTCAACACTTTAAGGATGCCGGCAGTCGTTGTTTATTTAGTGTTGATCGTACTGGCAATCTTCGCCTGTGTGCTATTTTACATTCCGCGAAAAAAATGGTTCAATACCCAAGTGGCGAAAGAAGAAGGGCGCGGTACACTCATGGTACTTCTAATAGGAATCGGTACCAGCCTTGGCTGTTTTATCTTCAGTAAATTGCTGTTTTCGGCCTTTTGCCTCAGTATTGCCTCGAGCATTATCGAATACAATATTCTAATGAACAATGTCTATTGGGTCGGGGCCGAATTGGTATCACCTTTTAGAACCCTCAAATACCCCTTTTCCTATTTTGGGCTGCATACATTGTCTTATTTCGCTGGCCTTTACGCAGTTTTGTATTGCCTTAGCAAGTTGAACATTACCTCGAAGTACAATTTGGCACACGATCGTCTAAAATTGCAATTGATGTGCTTGGGGCTCTTCTTGTTTTTTGAAACCTTGCTCTATGTATCCTATCCCTTTCAAACCTTCGACAGCGGCTGGCGTGTCTTTCATAATTTCTTTGCGGTATTCATAGCGCGACTACACTTTACGGTCTGTCTTTTCGTTGCCGCATGGATTCAGTTTCATGCGCCATGGGTAAAAATGGCCTTGGAATCAAAGGTGTTGTCCGTGCGCTCCAAATGGCTTTCGAATATACTTTCTACCACCCGCAATACGCTTATTTTTTTTATTGGCCTTGGCATGTTGTTCCTATTGCCCGCCTTCTTACGGTCCTATGCCCCCGCCAATGCGGGGCTCGTGCTCTCCTTGGTATTCAATGGTGGTCTCTTGTTCGTTTTTTGGCGCTGGGTAACACCGGCCATGATACATTTAATGCGATTCATCACCGATTTTGAAAAACGAAAAACGATATAAATCCAAGGAGTACCAATAACCATTAAAAGACAACTAAACAGATACAAATGAAAGATTGGGTAAAGGCCATACGAATGATAGGAGGTGTCTTTTTGGCATTGGTCCTATTTCATATCATTTGGCCCTCCAAGATGAAAATGGAGCCGAATGCCCATTTTATTTCCGCCGTTCGCGACGAGAATCATCATATTTTGGCATTGTTTGGAGAAAAGACGATCCTTAACAACCAACTGACGAAGGAAGACCTTACGGCACTCAATACCAAGGGCGAACTGAATAAATTTCCTATTGTTCCTGTGCTTTCCTATGATGAACTACCGGAAAATTACGTGTACTTTTTAACTAAAATCGAGAATAAAAGTTTTTTCGATATCGGAAAAGACAACCTCTATGGTTTTTCCCTGTCAGGTATTGCCCGCTTGCTAAAGGGAAAAGCCGATGGGGGTTCGAATATTCCACAGCAGCTGCTCAAAAATGCGATTCATAAAAAAGACGATCTGGGAACCATTTACCTATCCCGAAAATACGGGGAACAACTGGCTGCTTTTCAAATGATGAAATCTGCGAGTCCGGAGGAGATTCTATTGGCTTATACCAACTATTCGGGGAACTTTTGGTACGAGCGCGATTTCTCCGGACTTATTTTAGCCTCCTATACCATTTTTAATCGCCCTCCACATGAACTCAATGATCTGGAAATGATGTTAACGGTAAAGACCTTAAAAGGAGCCAACGGACTTAAAAAATTATGCAGTGATCGCTTTGCGAACAAGAAACAAATCAAAGAACAGGTCTTGGACTATTTTGAATTGATCTCCGACGGATCGGAAGCCGATATAAAGCGCTTGGCAAAGATGAAAAAATTAGACCTGGGATTCGCCAAAAGAAGCGGTCTGAGAGGTACGACGGCGCTCACCAACTTTTTTGACCGGTATCGCGGCGATGAGGTCGATTATTTCGCCGTGCAATATATTTCTTCGATTACGAAAGACCGGCAAGATAAATTACAGGAAGCATTGCAGCAGTACCAAAAACGATTTCAAAAGCAATTGTTGGTGCGTGGCTATGAATTGCAGGTTTCTTTAATAGCGATCGATATTGAGAGCGGTGCCATCGAAGCCGTTTTGGGGAATCGACAAAACAAAGGGGCTATGGCCAATTTGAGCGATTATGGCGAGGGCTTTCAATGTGGTTCCGTACTCAAACCCCTGGTGTTTTTAGAGCTTTTCGAGAATTATGGTTTCAATGGGGAAACGGCACTCTTCAACGGGGATTTAAAGCAGTTTTCGTACAACCCCAGCAATGTAAAGAATACGCTCTTGAACAAAGAAGTACCCATACGGGACGTTTTGAAATACAGCCTCAATAAGGCCGCTGTCAACTATCGGCTACATGCCGACCCCGCGGAAGTGGCCAAGCAGGTAGAAACAAGTTTTTCGAAAATGGATATTGCCTCCGACCCCAACTATCCTTGGGGGGCTTCCTATATCTTGGGAACGAAGACCATGACCCCTTGGGAAGTGGCACAGGCCTACCAAATGCTTTTCAATGAAGGTACGATGGTGCCCTTAAGCCCTTGGAAATATGTGATCAACCCGCATTTGCAGGATACCCTGTTCAGTCGCGAATCAAAGAAAACAAAAAAAAGATATACATCCGATACCGCTGATGCGATCAAAGCCTTGCTCCCGGCCGCTTTTGAAAAGGGAGGCACCTGTCATCGATTGCTACAATGGCTTCCAGAAGGAAGACAGTACTACGGCAAAACCGGCACGACTGGGAAGGCTAAAGATGGTTGGACGGTGTTAAGTGATGGGAAGAAACTGCTTGTGGTTTGGGCGGGGTATATGCAGAATGAAAATGGAATGATTACCCGAAAGGGAGCCCCGCCTGTCCCCAGCAAATCTGGGGGCGGTTCTGCAGGAATACTAGCCGCTATGGCCTACTCCAAATTGTACAACTAGTTTTTTTTGGTTAATTTTATAAGAACAAAAACAAGGCTATTCGATCAAAAATTACATTCTACCCGGTTAGGGTTCAAAAAACAATACCGCGATAGGTTCTGATGTTACTGTAAGACTATCTATTTTACACCTCCCACCTGTGAAGTAGCCTATATGCAATATAAACGGCTATCTACTCCTTTTTTGAACGAACCCTTGATGCTCTTGAAACAATAGGCTTAAAAAGGGAATTCTATGAAAAGGATTCTTTGTAAAATGTATTTTTATGATTTTGTGAGAGCTATTTAATTTCAATTCCCGTATATAAGAGGGAATTAAGTTAAAGATAGAAAATTGCCTTGAGGCAAACCCGCGAGGCATTCGTTTGAAAAATAATTTGAATTCGAGGCCTTTATCTAGCTATTTCGGTAGATGAAGGTGTACGGTCCTCTTAGCAACTTGCCTGACGATAGTCAGGTTTAAATCTCGATGAGCGAGTAAAAAGACAATGAACGATTTTTCTAAAGAACGGGAAGCAATTCTAAAAACGATACAAGAGGGGAGCGATTCGCAAGGTGTTGCAGCAACCAGCAAGGAAACGCCCCTGCACTATCGAAAACTGCAGACCTATTTGTTGCTTTTATACCAAGCATACCTTCGTACTGAAATTGATTTGGAACCGACACTTAAAATGGCGCTATGGCGAATGGTTCAGTTCGGTGAGGGTTTTCGCGAAAAAATTGAACAGACCCAATTCGATATACTACAAAAACGACCGGATAGGATTACTGAAGATTGGGAACAGGCAAAAGAGGTGCTTTTCCCCTTAGCTGCGCCTACAACTGCCAAACAATTAGCTACTTCCAAAGAAAATATTTTAAAAGAGTACAAAGAAATGGCGCATCTTCTCCTAGATTCTCCGATTTAAACGGTTGCGTTCACTTTGGATCCCAACAAGTGTTTCTCGATAAGCTTAGGATCTATTTTTTTGCTAATTGGCAATTGGTAGCAATCAATGATTGCAGGCAATTGGGTCTTGGCGATGGTAGCTGCTATTTTTTTACCTTGTCGGCATATCCATTTTCGCAGTGTTTCAAATTCGGTTTTATCAAACCCTTTTAAAATTTCCAAAAACCGGAATCCTTTTAGAAAGCGCTGCCTTAAATATTCTTTTTTCTTATTGTCAAAACTAGAAAGTTCGATCCAATCACTAACGCAACGGCGCATTTCCTGTAAGACGGTTTTTTTGTAATCGCCCCAAAGCGTCTCGAAGATACCGGGCACTTGAATGGCCTCTGTATGTTCAAGGGATCCAGCAAAAGGTATTTTTCCCTCTAAAAGGGTTTGGTAATCGATACACATGTTCTTAACCACTGGATAATAATAGGTAGTGGCCTTTGCCGTGCATCTTTCAGGGTCTAATTTCCCGGAACAATAGCGGTGGCGTTCTTTGAGGTATAAATCTGTGAAAATACTTTTTGAATGGGATTCCAAATCCGATTTAAAACCGAACTGCAGCAACCAATGCTTTATAAGCGGTGCTACAAGGGTATAAAAAGCAAGATGCTTTTGATAATTACTTGAATCCTTGAGGTAATCGAATACAGTATCCCAGCTTGGATGGTATGTTGGTCTGTGCCCCATTGACAACGTTTGAGGTATTGATTGATGAAAAATACCAATCGCTGTAGGTAGGTAATAAAAATGTTGGTATGGTAAGATTTTCTTAGGGCTACTTATATAAACGCTGTCTTGACAGACTTATTTTAACAACACTTCAAATTGATGCTAAAAAAGCGCAAAAAAAGCGGGAAAATGTACAATCAACTTAAAAAGTAGCGTAATTGGGGTTTTAGCCGAGGGGTTTTCGTGTCGCTACTGTTATATAAACCCTTTTTTCTTAGCGACTTGCAGCAATTGAAGATCACCACCTTCCGTGACACCAAAAAGTGCTTTTAAACTTTTTTTACGGCGTTCAATGGTGGGCATTGATAGAGGGATGTAGTGCGGCATATTTTTCATTTTTTCCCCGATCGATAGGTGGTAGAGTATTTTGCGGTCGTAGGCATCTAAGTGCAGCTGCCCACTAGTATGCGTGCCTATGAGTTTATTGGTGCGCTCACTGTAGTAGGTATTCCCATTTAGAACCGCATTGACCGCCTCTAGCAGCACTTCGGCATCGATGTCATTTTTTATTAAAAACCCTTCCGGGTTCAAGGTGTTGAAAATGTTGGAAATGCGTTGTTGATCGTTTAAAGAAGTATGGACAATGATTTTTACATTTGGGTTCACTTTTTTAAAATGGTTCCCAAAATCTTCTCCGCTTACTACTGTTTTACAACTAGAAGCGGGTAAATTAATATCTAACAACACAATGTCGTAGGGTCTTTTTTGTTCTTCTATTTTTTCCAGTACCTGGTCACTGTCATACGCGAAATCAATACTGTATTTTTGATCTGTATCCGCATTCTCAAGCACCATCACATAGCCCCTAACGGTCATGGGGTGATCGTCTACAATCAATAACTTTGTCTTTTTGTTCACGTTGTTTAAGTGTCTCTGGATAGGCATTGATGCTTACTCAAAACCGTTTTCCCCAATAACACACATTAGAATCTGTAGGAATTAATATACAGTAATAAAGACCTCAATGTTAATGGCGAGGGGAATTTAATTAACTTACTGTTAAATACGCAATTTCCCCTTCATTTTGATGGAAAACCCATCATTGTTGCCATGGTTTGACATTACAAGACGTATTTGTATGATGCCTATTGTACGAAGTTATGGTCAGTAGCTCGTTTTAAGATGCACTGCAATGGAAGTGCCTTTGTGTGCAGGAGAGCTTACCTTAATTTTTCCGGAAAGTATGGCCACTCTAGATGCGATGTTTTTCCAACCGATGCCTTCCAAAGAGGCTATTTCAGTTGTATTCATTCCGACACCGTTATCAACAATATGAATAGAAGCCGTGCCTTCTTTTTTAAGTAGATCGATGTGTACGATCGAGGCCTTTGCGTATTTTATGATATTGACCAGCGCTTCTTGAACTATCCGATATAGATTAATGGCCTGATCATCCGTCAACCCTTTAAAATCATCATTGTTTTTAAATTGAATTTCAAGCGAATCGTCAAGGTTTATTTCTTCGATCAATTCTTTTAGGGCCGGCACCAAGCCTAAAGTTATCAAGGTATTTGGCATGATATTGTGCGAGATGTTGCGAAGCTCTTCGTAGGCATGGTCTATTTGACACTGAAGTTTTTTATGTTTTTCCTGTTCTTTTGCTGAATTCGATTGCAAAGTGTTCGCCTGTAGCTTCAACAGGGCGATCGATTGACCCAGGCTGTCGTGCAGATCTTGGGCAATACGCTTGCGCTCTTTCTGTTCTACTTCTAGCACAGATTTTAGACGAAGGCTGGTTTGCTTCTCCAACAATCTTTTTCGATTGATCCAATACCACACCAAGCCACCTGCGGTCAAGAGGACTACCAAGCTGCTAAAAACGACCCAGAGCAATTTTTTTTGTTTTTTTTCGTATGTTATTCGGGTGGCCTTGATATTGTTCTCCTTATCGAGGGCTACAATCTTTTTTTCTTTTTCGATTGCTTCATACTTTACTTGAAACTCCTCTAATTTTCGTTCGGTAGTTTTTTGAAATTGTTGGTCTTTTGCAAGTGAATAATTTTCGAAATAATGCAGTGCTTTTTTATAATCTTTTTTAGCACGATGTGTTTCGGCCAATGCTTTGCTAGCCGCCAAGGATATCTTAGGATGTTTTATTGAATCGGCCAAGTGATAACTTTTAGAGAAATAAACGATGGCCAAATCGTATTTTTTTTGAGCAGCATAATGTTCTCCAAAATTCTGATTTACAGCGGCTATAGCGACTGGGTTTTTTGTTTGCTTGGCAATTTGAGCGGCTTTTTTTAAAATATACCGAGCGGTATCGTGTTGTCCGAGTTGGGCATAATTGTTTGCAAGGTTGGCGTAGGGAATCCAAGTGAGGGGTATACCGTGCTCCTCGCGAAGTTTAATGGCCTTTTTTCTATAAGACAGGGCTTCCTCTAAGTGATTGCCCATCGCTTTTATAGTCCCCAATGAATTGTATATGAGTGACTGTGCTTTAAAATCCTTGTTTGCTTCTGCGATGTTCAAGGCCGCGATATAGTTTAATCTGGCGTTCAACGTGTCTTCGTTTTTTAAATATACATTGGCGATGCTATTCCTGATACGTACCGTTTCACTTGGTTGTTGACTTGCCACATTAAGGTCTAACGCCTTGGACAAGTACTCGATGGCTAGATCAAATTCTGATTTGGCAGAATAGCAAATGCCCATTAGGTAAAGGGCAGGTAGCTTGTTTCCCTTAAGATGCCCCATCTTGGCCACTTCTTTAGATAGCGCCAAGGCACTGTCTACGGCTCCTTTTTGATAGAAGCAATTGGCAATTCCCAAGGCCGCTTTTCCTTGGAGAAAGACATTTTTGCTATCAGAGGCATGCATGGCAGCTTTATCATAACAGGTGTTTGCTTTTTGCAGTTGTCTTTTTTCCAATAGCGAATCTGCTGTTTGTAGCAGTTTCGAAATGCGAGTATTCTTGGTTTGACCAAGAAGGGTATAGCTTGTAATCAGCATTAATAACAAGAATAGGGGCATTTTTTTCATGGTGCTCGTTTTGGGTGGTGCTCGGAAAGAACTAATAAGCTTCCCATAATGCCAACTTATTTTGGACTGCGAAGCGAATAAGTCCAATGACATTTTTTGAGTTTGTTTTTTGGAACATGCTCCTTCGATGTGTTTCTACGGTACAAGTGCCGATACTCAATTTATCGGCAATTTCCTTGCTCGAGCATTCCTGGCAAATAAGTTGTAGCACCTCTCGTTCCCGAGGAGTAAATTCATTTTTTGAGACCATGCTATATTGTTCTTTTTGGTGAATAAGACTGGCCATAATATTTGTAATTTCGCTCCCGTAAAAAGTGCCTCCCCTTGTAATTTTTTCAATAGCACTGAAGAGTTCTTCTTTGTTAGCCTTTTTAGATAGGTAGCCCTCGGCCTCTGACGCCAGGATTTCTTTTACCAACTCTTTCCCAAAGTACATGCTAATCACTAACACGGGTAGATTCCGATGTTTCTTTTTGATTTGCTTGGTCAGTTCGATACCATTTATTCCAGGAAGGGAAAGGTCGGTGATCACCAGGTCAAAACCTTCTTTCAACACCATTTCATAGGCCGTTTCGGCCAAGGAGGTATTTTTAATTTGTCCAATTTGCCCGTTCAGACGTAGTATGGATGTAAGACCATCGGTAAACAATACATGATCATCAACAAGTAATACTTTTAGCGGGGCTGTAGCTATCATTTGAGGTGGATTTTGACTAAAAATACTATGGCTTTTGTAGGAATTGGCCAAGTTCGTATAAGAGATACGAGTTACATGCTGTCTATGGATGCAACCGTTCGTAAAATTAGTGTTACCAAAGCGGGGTTTCTTGGAAGGGAACTTTGCCTAAGTAGCTAATTTTCAGCTACCTTAGTAGCGGTTTTACAACCAAACATATTTTGAAATTTATACTATCTAATATGACCCGTCACCTCTTTGTAGCAAGCATCATATTTTTGTTGGTTTCCTGCAAGATAAAAGTAGCGGAAACCCCTGCGGCTGAAGTTCCAGAACCTACCATAACAGTGCAACGATGGGAACAACTTGAATCAAAAGATGGGAGCAAACCGGTGCAAAGGCACGAAGCTGCTTTTGTGCGGGTGGGCACTAAGTTTTATTTGCTGGGTGGTAGGGACATAAGACCAGTAAGCATCTACGATACCGAATCGGGTAGCTGGTCACAAGGAGCCGAACCGCCCTTGGAACTGCACCATTTTCAACCGCTGGTTTATAAGGATAAAATTTATGTATTCGCTGCCCTGACTGGGGGTTGGCCGAACGAGACACCCACCACTCATGTATATATTTATGACCCATCTGTCGATGCCTGGTCGCAAGGAGATACAATTCCTGAAGCCCGGCGGCGTGGAGCATCGGGAGTGGTAATACATGACAACATGGTCTATATTGCCTGTGGTATTAAAAACGGCCATATTGGGGATCACAAAAATTGGATGGACCGGTACGATCTGAATACAGGAAAGTGGGAAGAATTATCAGATGCCCCAAGGCCACGCGATCATTTTCAAGCTGTAGTTGCCGACGGAAAAATCTATGCCGTTGCTGGCAGAAACACGGGAATTGAACTCGATGACCCTTTTGGCGGCACTATTGCGGAAACAGATGTGTATGATATTGCGGCCAATAGCTGGGAAACCCTGCCCAATGGAATACCGACTCAACGTGCCGGGAATACGGCACTGCTTTTCAATGGGGAAGTTGTGGTCATAGGAGGGGAATCTTCCTACCAGGAAAAAGCCCATGCGGAGGTAGAAGCCTTAAATCTAGAAACCAATGAATGGCATGCCTTGCCCTCTTTGTTAGAAGGGCGGCATGGTACTGGTGTTGTTTTATGGGAGAACGGCCTATATGTGGCCTCTGGTTGTGGCAATCGCGGTGGCGAACCCGAATTGCAGACGATGGAAGTATACGGAAAGTAATTTATCTACTGACCTTCTCCTTGCTTAATAGACATATCCCTATTGAATGGGGTGAAAATAGGATCTACATCTTTGGTTTCACCAACTACCTCCTCGATTTCTCTTTTAAGGTAGTTGAGATGCGCAATGGTAAGGCGATCGGTCATTACCGGCAAGGTTCTTTTAATTTTTCCCTGCAAGGTAATTAGGTGGTCAAGGGCCAAAGAGCGAACGTCTGTATGGGCGGTATACCCTTCCGATAATTTAGCTAAAATACCCTCTACAATACCTTCGGCCTCTTCTGGTTTGTAAAGTGCGATCATATTCGACACATAGGATTTTTGAAGCTTTCTGCGATAGGCGTTGGTCTGATAAAATACATTCATATCGCCCCAAATTAAATGGTTAAGGTCATCTATGTATTCCTCAGGGCGGTAAGGGTCTTCATCTTCATACCGTTCTGCTATAAATGTCATTCTACTAAGTCTACTGCCTCCAAGCAAATTTACCATTACGCTTTCCATAGTCTTGGTAACCGATTCCTTGGATTGCGGGGATTGTATGGCATTCAAAATATCATTTCTTAGCAGCCACTTGGGCTCTTGAAAGATATGGCTGTTCAAGAAAGCGAGCGCCTGCTTTTGCACTTCCTTGGGTACCAATTGGTATATTTCACCGGCTTCTCCCATAGTCTTTGGGGTAACGTAGATACCACCGATGTTTTTGGTGACATGAAAGATGTAGTCACTGTATTGATTGACCAAGGTTTTATAAATATCATCTAGATTCGAGTAATCATCACTATTCTTTCCTTTGACCCAATCGCGTAAACAAGGCGCTATCCGCTGTAGGTTCATAATCCCGTAGGTACTTGCGATCATGGCATCGTCTCCTAGATCCTCGGTTTGGGAACGCGGGTCAAAATCACGCCCTTCCCCGCCAAACCAAAGGCGATGGTTGTTAGAAACGCTGTCTACTACCATTTGTGCCAGCACCTCTCTTTCTTCATTCACGGGTAACTGCTCGGGAAAACGGGCATAGCCCCATTGAATTGCCCACCGGTCATAATCCCCGATTCGCGGCATCAAATCTTCGGCGGGTATATTGTCTTCGGGTTGCGCAACATAGTTGAAGCGGGCATAGTCCATAATAGAACTTGTATGGCCGTATTTTTTCAACCATTCGGCATCTCTTAATTTATCTACCGGGGTAGCGTTGCTTGCCCCCATATTATGTCGAAGTCCTAAGGTATGCCCCACCTCATGTGAGGATACAAAGCGAATTAGGTTTCCCATCAATTCTGTATCAAATTGCATTTGTTGTGCGCGCAGGTCTACTGCACCTGCCTGTACCATATACCAATTGTGTAAAAGACTCATTAGATTATGGTACCAACCAATATGACTTTCTAAAATCTCACCACTTCTAGGGTCTACAATGTTAGGGCCGTAAGCATTTTTTGAAGGAGAGGCAAAATAACGCAAGACCGAAAATCTTGAATCCTCTAGACTCATGGTCGGGTCGTTTTCGGGCCACTCTTTTCCAACAATCGCATTTTTAAACCCAGCTTGTTCAAAGGCACTTTGCCAATCATTGATTCCTTGAATTAAATAGGGGCGCCATTTTTTAGGGGTTGCAGGGTCTATATAGTAAACAATGGGTTTTTTGGGTTCTACGAGTTCGCCCTGTTTCCATTTTTCAATATCTTCAGTTTTGGGTTCTAGCCGCCACCGGTGAATATAGGTGTTGCGATCTACTTTTTGCTGGTCGTCTCCGTATTCCAAATAAGAACTCGCAAAATACCCTACCCGTGTATCATAAAATCGTTTTCGCATGGGTATTTTTGGAAGTAATACAAATGAATTGTTGATTTCCAAAGTAACCACACCGGCTAAAACGGCCGCGGGGAGCTGTTTTCTTCGCCGCTCTTTACTATTTTGTGCTTTATAGGTCTTTACAGTGCGAATTTCGGTATTAACCGGAAACGAGTTAACTTCTTTTATATAGGATTTATCTTTCTCTAAACTTGCGAGTTTATAAGACCCTTTTTGTCTACTGCTAAGGGTAAGCAAGGGGTTTTCACTATTTACGAAATCAGTGATATCAATTAAGTAGGAAGCTTTCTTTTCATTATTGGCCTTGATATCGAAGGCCTCTAAGATGGGGGTGATATTTGCATTGTTGACGGCTTTTGAAATCGCATCCTCCTCATTGGCGGCACTTACTAATGTAGCGATTCTTAAAAACAGATTGTTGCTGGGCCCTTTTTCGAATATGATGGTATTTTCGGCAATTTTTTCACCTCCGTAATTACCGGCCCCAGAGGGTGTTTTTATAAAACGGGTCACCACCAGAATTTCTCTGTTCAGAAGACTATCGGGAATTTCAAAGTAATGTTTATCGCCAACCTGGTGCACATCGAATAAACCTTTCTGGGTAAGGGCATCTTTGGTAATGATACGATCGTAGGTCTTGGTTTTGTTGAGGTCCAAGGCATCGGCCGACTCATTTTTATCAGCCTTTCCTGCGAGACCGAGAGCGCCACACGAGGTGAGCACTAATAAAAATACCATACAGCCGATATAACGTATCATATAAAGCGAACGTTTCATTTAAAAGTTTAGTATTGGGCTGGGTCGGTCAAGTATTTATTCAGCAGAATACTTCACATAAGTAGTACTGCTGTTCAATATACGTTCAAACCTTGATTTTGGTTGAAACGATATCTTACACTAAGAATTGTAAGATACAATTATTTGATTAAAAGGCATGCGAATCTAACTACATGCGGTTTATAGGAGTGCGGACTTTTCTATCGAAATAAGATCAACAATGCACCCACAGCGGTGAGTACCAAGATCATTTTTCGATAAAAACCATCTTTGATTATTTTGACCAATCGTATCCCTAGAAAAAGCCCGATAACAACCCCGGGTACTAAGGGGAGGTTGATCAACAGGGTTTTGGGCGTAATAGTACCCCACCACCAAATATGAAATGGAAGTTTAAAGATGTTGATGATCAAGAAAAGCCATGCCGCAGTACCGATGAACTCATTTTTTGGAAGACGCATGGCCAAAAAGAAAATATTGGAGAAAGCACCTGCCAGATTCCCGATCATAGTCGTAATTCCTGCCATTAACCCCATAAAACCTGCAAAAACCCAATGGGAAGGAACTGTTTTCGACTTTTTACGGTCCCACCAATACATCATCACCACACTTCCCAATATGATAAGGGCCATTCCTGTTTTGAATGTGCCTTCGTCTAAATCTTTCCCAATGAACGCTCCGATGAGTACTCCTGCCATCATCCATGGTAAAAATCGAAAAATATAGCGCCATTGGGTATGGCGGTTGTAGTAGATAACTGCAAAAATGTCGCCTAATATCAATAAGGGAACTATTAAACCTGTAGATTCTTTTGCTCCAAAAGCCAGTGCCATCAGGGTTACTATGATAATGGCAATTCCTTTAATACCAGACTTGGAAATACCTACTATCAAAGCTCCGGTAAAGGCAAGGGTCCAGGAGGTCATGGAAATTTCGGACAGAAGGGCTAATGGCACAATGGAAGTTTAGTCAACAAAGAACAAATGTATCTCAAAATATTTTATCTTTAGCTGATAACCAAACAACCAACCTATGGAATTAAGCGGACTCGATTATGGTTTCATAATCATATTCTTTTCTATTGTCCTCGGAATCGGAATTTATGTTTCCAAAAAATCGGGAAAAAACTCGACCGAATTTTTTCTCTCGGGCCGAACCATGCCCTGGTGGTTACTAGGCCTCTCAATGGTGGCTACTACCTTCTCAACAGACACGCCGAATTTAGTAACCGACATTGTGCGTACTACCGGGGTGTCGGGCAACTGGGTATGGTGGTGTTTTTTGCTTACGGGAATGCTTACTGTTTTTGTCTATGCAAAATTATGGCGCAAATCGAATGTAAATACAGATCTTGAGTTTTATGAGATGCGTTATGGCGGGAAGCCCGCAAGCTTTCTAAGAAAGTTTAGATCAATTTATCTAGGGGCCTTGTTTAATATCATCACCATGGCCTCGGTGACTTTGGCCGCTATAAAAATTGGGGGAATCATGCTAGGGCTCGAACCCTGGGAAACAGTGGTCGGTGCAGGGCTTATAACGGTTGTCTTTAGTGCGTTGGGAGGCTTCAAAGGGGTCGTATATACCGACTTTCTATTATTTTTTGTTGCAATGGGAGGTGCAGTAGGCGCAGCATATTATTTGGTGAATATTCCTGAAGTAGGCGGATTGGAAGCCTTGATGGCCAACGAGAATGTTTCGGACAAGCTAAATATTCTTCCCGATTTTGACAATACCGAAGTACTGGTTACCCTCTTTATAATTCCCATCGCCGTACAATGGTGGAGCTCTTGGTATCCCGGTGCGGAACCTGGCGGCGGAGGATACATTGCACAACGTATGTTGGCCGCAAAAGATGAAAACCATGCGATTGGGGCTACTTTTTTCTTCAACATTATGCACTATGCATTACGGCCTTGGCCTTGGATTTTGGTTGCTTTGGCGTCCTTGGTGGTATATCCCGATATTGCGAGTATCCATGAGGCATTTCCCAATGTTGCCGAAAGTAAGTTGGGGCATGACCTAGCCTATTCTGCTATGTTGACAAAATTACCAAGTGGACTTTTGGGCGTAGTATTGGCCTCGTTGATCGCGGCCTACATGAGTACGATTTCTACCCAACTGAACTGGGGTTCCTCATACATTGTTTTTGACTTTTACAAATTGCAGATCAACCCGAATGCTACCGAGAAACAGATGGTTGCCGTAGGGAGAATATCTACCGTCGCACTTATGGTATTAAGTGCCTTATTGGCGCTAACCTTGCAGAACGCCTTTGAAGTATTTGACTTGTTGGTGACCTTCGGTGCGGGAACTGGGCTTGTATTCATCTTGCGCTGGTTTTGGTGGCGTATTAATTCGTGGAGCGAAATAACGGCAATGTTCGCATCGGGGATTATTTCAATTTTATTGGTGAAGACCAGTTTGGGAGACTATCTTTTTGCTGCAGAAACAGGTGTTTTCCCTGAATGGGCGAACTACCCGTTTGTAGTGGTTGTTACTACTGCCATATGGATGTTAGTAACACTATTGACACCACCTGAATCCGACAAAACCCTTAGAACATTTTATAAAAAAATACAACCCGGCGGACCTGGTTGGTCAAAAGTGATCGATAAGGCGGCGACCGATAATGTTGAGATTGTAAACAAGAACGAAAAATGGAGCGTACCATCGGGAATCTCAGCCATGATCTTAGGCTGTATTCTAATTTATTCGATAATGTTCGCTACAGGCTATTGGATTTACGGAAAAACAATGCAAGCAGCAATACTTACATCGGTAGCATTGATTTCAGGGGTGCTATTATCCAAAGTATGGGCCCGCATGAAAGAGCATATTTTATAGAAGTATACCCATTTAGAAATCTGGGAATATGAACGAAGGTTATTCAAAAACGCCCTTGGGCAAAAAGCTCGGTTTCAAAGAGGGATACAAAATTGCGCTCTATAATACCCCGAAGTATTATTTTGATATCCTTCACTTTTGGCCCGATGCGATGGAGGTGCAAGAAACGCTATTGCCAGAAAGCAGCGATCTTATTCATATATTTTGTACCGAAATGGTTGAACTAAAAAATACACTTTCTATTTATCTGAGCGCTTTGAAAAAAAACGGCTCCCTTTGGGTCAGTTGGCCAAAGAAGACTTCAAAAATCGAGACAGACCTAAACCGGGAAAGTATTCGCAGTTTATTATTGGACACAAGCGGGTTGGTAGATATAAAAGTGGCTGCCATTGATGCAGATTGGTCTGGCCTAAAATTTATGTACCGGCTCGAAAATAGATAACCAAAAACCACCCAGCCTAAATGATATAACCATGAAAAAAAGAATTCTTTCTGTAGATATTTTCCGGGGTATGACCATTGTTTTGATGATTTTAGTCAATACCCCTGGGACGTGGTCGAATGTTTATGCGCCTTTTTTGCACGCCGAATGGCATGGGTATACCCCGACCGATTTGGTGTTCCCCTTCTTTTTATTCATCGTAGGAACCTCGATCGCTTTTTCTTATAGAAGCAAAACCGCTACATCGGCTACCTATAAAAAGATTATGATCAGGACACTTAAACTAATTGGCCTGGGTCTTTTTCTAGGGGCGTTCACTTTGAGTTTTTCATTCATCAAAGATTTCGAAGACATTCGATTTCCAGGCGTCTTACAGCGTATTGGAGTCGTATTTTTCTTTGCTTCCATCCTATTTCTTAACTTCCACTGGAAAACTCTTGTTGGCCTGTCGGTGGCACTCTTGGTCGCCTATTGGGGACTGATGGAGCTAATACCCGTGAACGGAATGGAATCTACCCTGGAACGCGCCCCGAATAACTTTGCAAATTATCTGGATGTCAAAGTTTTTGGCACCCATAACTATAAGGCAGACTACGACCCGGAAGGGCTTCTAAGCACCATTCCTTCAATTGTAAGTTCAATATTGGGCATTTTAACCGGCTTGTTACTTACATCAAAACAACCCAAGAAGGTGACCCTTTTGGTCGGTATCGGCGGGGCTCTTTTGATTGTTGGCCACCTATGGGATATCGTTTTTCCAATTAATAAGGCGTTATGGACCAGTAGTTTTGTTCTGGTAACCGCCGGCTGGGCTAATCTAATCCTGGCACTGATTTACTATTTGACCGACATAAAAGGTATTCGGTTCGGAAGTCTTTTTAGGTATGCCGGGGCCAATGCCATTGTACTCTATTTTCTATCAAGTTTTATAAGCAAGCTACTGGGAATGATAAAAGTAACAGAGGGGACCTCCTTACATGGGTGGCTTTTTGAAACTATTTATGTGCACGACTTTATGTCAATGCAGTTGTCCTCTCTTTTATATGGCCTAACCGTAGTGGCCTTTTATGTAGTACTTGCCAAGGTACTCTATCAAAAAAAGATTTTTATCAAAGTGTAGCGCAGGTTGCCTTTTAAGTGCTAGTATTATCGAACGGCCATTAATTTGGCCACATACTTGCCGATTACGTCAAATTCCAAATTTACGATGGTGCCCGCTTGATAAGTGTTGAACCGTGTATGTTCATAGGTATAGGGGATAATGGCAACGCTAAACGAATGCTTCCCCGAATCAACTATTGTTAGGCTGGTGCCATCAATGGTAATGGATCCTTTTTCAATGGTAGGGTTGCCTTTTTCGGCATCATAGGTGAATGAAAAAACCCAACTACCATCTTTTTGATCTACGGTGGTACAAGTGCCAATTTGATCTACATGGCCCTGCACAATATGACCGTCTAGGCGTGCACCTAAAATCATGGCGCGTTCTAAATTGACCCGATCACCCACTTTGAGCTTTTCTATGTTGGTTTTCAGCAATGTTTCTTCAATAGCCGTAACGGTATAGGTGTCTCCCTTAATGGCAACTACGGTGAGACATACGCCATTGTGCGCAATACTTTGATCTATTTTAAGCTCGTTTGTAATCGTGGATTCAATGCTGATATGCAGGTTGCCCCCTTCTTTCATTAATTCGGTTACCGTGCCTAAAGTTTCGATGATACCTGTAAACATCTTCCGTATAATTTAAGTAATTTTGCTCGCTGGAATTCATCATGAATTCCCTGAAATTAGGAGCAAAGGTACAGATTATCATGGATGAAAACAGGAAAATAAGACTTGGCATTTCTATTGGGGATTTAAACGGCATAGGGTGTGAAGTGATATTAAAAACCTTTGCGGACGCAAGAATGCTAGACTTTTGCACTCCGATTATTTTCGCTTCGAACAAAACAATTTCCCATCAAAAGAACGAACTGAAAATCGATGTGAACTACCATGGAGTACAGGAAGCTGCTAAGGCACTCACGGGGAAAATCAATGTGATGAATGTATGGAAGGATATCCCCACGGTAAAATTTGGCGAAGCCACGGAAGAAGCTGGCAAGTATGCGCTGCTTTCTTTGAAGGCCGCGGTAGCAGCACTTAAAGAGGATGTAATCGACGCCTTGGTAACCGCACCTATTAACAAAAATAATATTCAAAGCGAGGAATTCAAGTTTCCGGGACATACCGACTATTTGGCCCAGGAATTAGCGGGGGAAAGCCTTATGTTTATGATTACCGATAACTTAAAGATTGGCCTACTTACTGATCATGTAGCTGTTAAAGATGCTCCAGCGGCCATTAACCCCATTTTAATCCGTACCAAAGTACGCACGATCGAAAAGTCCCTGATGATGGATTTTGGTGTGCGCAGGCCCAAAATAGCCCTGTTAGGTATCAATCCGCACAGTGGTGATAATGGGGTCATAGGCGAAGAAGACGATGCCGTGCTGAAACCGGTCATCCAAGAAATGTCGAACGCAGGGCACCTTGTCTTTGGTCCTTACTCGGCCGATAGTTTCTTTGGGTCAGATGCCTATGCAAATTTTGATGCGATACTTGCCGCATACCACGACCAAGGGTTGATTCCTTTTAAGACCTTGTCTTTTGGGAAAGGAGTAAATTATACGGCCGGACTTTCAAAAGTACGAACCTCTCCCGATCATGGTACCGCCTATGAGATTGCAGGAAAAGGAAAGGCCGATCACAGCTCTTTTAAAGAGGCAGTTTTTGCGGCCATTCAGATCTTGCGAAACCGGGAAGAATATGCTGAATTGACCCAAAACCCCTTACAAAAACAGAAGGTAAGGAGGTAGCTAAGTAAAACTACAGAGGCATTCAAACAATAGAAGTTTTAGGATGTTAAAGAGGAGGCTGGTGCAAAAACCTCATTCTAATCGTTTGTCCTTAATTTCTTTGTAGAATGTTCAGCAAGAATACCAGGGCGAACAGCTTGTAACATACCATTTTTATAAGCTTCTTATATTTCGATCGTTACCGTTGGTATTTATTAAAATAATAGTATCTTTGCACCCCGTCATTTAGACGGGTTGTAAGGTTGAAACAGTGTAAACAAGATGAAGCATAAGGAATACAACATTCCTTTCTCAGGATTGAAGCAAGGAAAACACGATTTTAAGTACCTTATTGAGAATACGTTCTTTGAGTCTTTTGGTTATGAAGAGTACAATGCGACCCAGATTGCAGTGACGGTTGTTTTGAACAAGACCAGTACCATGTTGGAATTGGAGTTCAAAGCAAAAGGCACTGTAAACGTTGCTTGCGATGTTACTAGTGAACCCTTTGACCTTGCTATTGAATCATTACTCGATTTGGTGGTCAAGTTTGGAGATGCTTACAATGATGAGAACGAAGAAATTTTAATTCTTCCTCATAACGAACATCAAATCAATGTTGCACAGTATATTTACGAAATGCTCGTCTTGGCGGTTCCTCAGAAAAGGGTACATCCGGGAATAGCCGATGGTAGTTTGCAATCGCCGGTGCTCGATAGGTTAAACGCGTTGCGGCCAAAAGAAGTAAAAGATAATACAGATAAGAATGATCCCAGATGGGATGCTTTAAAAAAGTTAATAACGGACAAATAAGTGATCAATGGCACATCCTAAGAGAAAAATATCGAGAACCAGAAGGGATAAAAGAAGAACCCACTACAAAGCAGTGGCCCCTACCTTGGCTACAGACCCTACGACAGGCGAAATTCACCTTTTTCACAGAGCGCACTGGCACGAAGGTAAACTTTACTATAAAGGTCAGGTATTGATCGACAAGACCGAAACTGCTGACGCATAGTTAATAGTTGTATATATAGTATGAACTCCCGCCAAAATGGCCGGGAGTTTTTTTATGGCCCAAGAATATCTTTCGGCGCTTAAATGAACACTTTTGTTTAAACTTTGTAGCACCTCAAACCAATGGGGAAGGGTTTACAGGCATTTTAATAAAATAAAGAGTGATTTTTTTGATCAAATGACCGCGAAACACTCTTTATGGTAATCTTTCCAAAAAAGACCATTTTTCAATAAAAAGTATTGGAAAATCACTAATTTTCACGAGTTTTGTCTGAATTTTGAGACTTTTTTGAGATAAATCAATTCATTAGGATGGGTAAACTATCGGCAGCTATTACCGCTGTAGGGGCATTTGTTCCGAAATTTGTACTGACCAACAAAATGTTGGAAGAAATGGTGGAAACCAACGATGAATGGATTACCACTAGAACTGGAATTAAGGAAAGAAGAATTTTAAAGCCCGAAGAGGGTGTTGGAAGTTCTTTTATGGCGATTAAGGCCGCTCAAGATTTACTACAAAAAAAGAACTTCGACCCCAAAGAGATCGATTTGGTGATTGTTGCTACCGCAACTCCAGATACCTTGGTTGCATCTACCGCCGCTTTTGTTGCTTCAGAGATTGGCGCGATAAATGCCTTTGCCTTTGATATGTTGGCCGCGTGTTCCAGTTTTCTATACGGCATGTCGACCGCAGCAGGTCAAATTGCCTCTGGGCGTTATAAAAAAGTACTTTTGATAGGGGCTGACACCATGTCTTCCATTGTAGACTATACCGATAGGACCACCTGTATTATTTTCGGGGATGGTGCGGGTGCTGCCCTATTTGAACCGAATGAAGAAGGGTTGGGCCTGCAAGATGAGTATCTTCGTTCCGATGGTGTTGGAAGAAACTTCTTGAGTATGGATGCGGGAGGGTCGATTTTACCGGCATCCGAAGAAACAGTAAAGAACCGAAAGCATTACATCTACCAAGATGGTAAATCTGTATTTAAGTTTGCCGTGAAAAATATGGCCGATGCAGCCGCTAAAATTATGGAACAAAATAATTTGGACCATGAAGATGTAGCGTGGTTGGTTCCGCACCAAGCGAACAAGCGAATTATCGATGCCACGGCAAATCGAATGGGACTCGATCACGCCAAGGTAATGATGAATATTCAACGCTATGGGAATACCACTTCAGCTACTTTGCCATTATTGCTGGCAGATTACGAAAATCAACTTAAAAAAGGAGATAATTTGGTCTTCGCTGCTTTTGGTGGCGGGTTCACATGGGGTTCCATTTACTTAAAATGGGCCTATAACTAATTCAAGCTATTAAAATCAAATTCCATGGATATAAAAGAAATTCAAAACCTGATCAAATTTGTGGCAAAGTCAGGCGCCACTGAGGTAAAGCTCGAGATGGACGATGTAAAGATCACCATTCGAACAGGACCTATTGGTAGTGGATCGGAAACCACCTATGTGCAGCAGATACCTGTTGCGCAATCACCCGTAGCCGCCGCTCAGCCCATTGCAGAGGTAGCGCCTGCCAAAGTGGAGCCGACAAAGGGCGAAGAGGCTGATGAAAATGCAAATTACATTACTATAAAATCACCTATTATCGGTACTTTTTACAGAAAACCATCCCCAGATAAACCATCCTTTGTTGAGGTTGGCAGTACTATCGGGAAAGGAGATGTCTTATGTGTAATTGAAGCCATGAAACTTTTCAATGATATCGAATCTGAAGTATCCGGTAAAATTATAAAGATATTGGTCGACGATTCGTCTCCTGTAGAGTTTGATCAACCTTTATTTTTGGTGGATCCTTCCTAAGCTAAAAATCTAATTTCTAATTTCAAATTCCAATTTGGGCGGAACTTGAATTTTGGAGCCTGCAATTTAAAATAGTTATGTTCAAAAAAATATTGATTGCAAACAGAGGTGAGATTGCGCTGCGTGTTATACGTACCTGTAAGGAAATGGGTATAAAAACAGTAGCGGTGTATTCCAAGGCCGATGAGGAAAGCTTGCATGTGCGCTTTGCAGATGAGGCCGTGTGCATTGGTCCGGCACCAAGTAGCGAGTCGTATCTTAAAATACCCAATATCATCGCCGCAGCTGAAATTACCAATGCAGATGCCATTCATCCGGGATATGGATTTCTTTCTGAAAATTCAAAGTTCTCCAAGATTTGTGCCGAACATGACATTAAGTTCATTGGTGCATCTGGCGAGCATATTGATAAAATGGGCGACAAGGCCAGCGCAAAGGCTACCATGAAAGCGGCGGGAGTACCCTGCGTTCCTGGATCAGACGGACTGCTAAAAGATGTTGTCGATGCCAAAAAGCAGGCCAAAAAGATGGGCTATCCTGTCATGATCAAGGCTACCGCCGGGGGTGGCGGAAAGGGAATGCGCGCCGTTTGGGGAGAAGAGGAGATGGAAGATCATTTTGAAAGCGCGGTACAAGAGGCTACCGCATCCTTTGGAAACGGAGGTATGTATATGGAGAAATTGATCGAAGAACCACGCCATATCGAGATACAGGTCGTAGGAGACCAATACGGGAAGGCCTGTCACTTATCCGAACGAGATTGTTCCGTGCAGCGACGCCATCAAAAGCTTACCGAAGAGACCCCTTCGCCTTTTATGACCGATAAACTTCGAGAAGATATGGGAACGGCTGCAGTAAAGGCCGCGGAATACATTAAATATGAAGGTGCAGGAACCGTGGAGTTTTTGGTAGACAAGCATCGCAACTTCTATTTCATGGAAATGAATACCCGTATACAAGTAGAACACCCGATTACAGAACAGGTAATCGATTACGATCTTATACGGGAGCAGATATTGGTAGCCGGTGGTGTTCCTATCTCCGGTAAAAATTATATTCCGAAACTGCATTCCATCGAATGCCGTATCAATGCGGAAGATCCGCACAACAATTTTCGACCCTCCCCGGGTAAGATTACTACTTTGCATATTCCGGGTGGTCATGGTATTCGAATGGATACACATGTATACAGCGGGTATGTTATTCCCCCGAATTACGATTCAATGATCGCTAAGTTGATTACTACTGCCCAAACGCGTGAGGAGGCGATCAACAAAATGAAGCGCGCCCTAGATGAGTTTGTAATCGAAGGGGTCAAAACTACGATTCCGTTTCATCGCCAGTTGATGGAACATCCCGACTATCTCGCAGGGAACTATACTACTAAGTTTATGGAAGACTTTGAGATGCAACCGCAAGAAGAAGATTAAATCATACCCTGACCGATAGTGTCAGGGTTTTTTTTGACACCCCCGAAAACAGGGGCCGTTTTTCACTGTTTGCAAGTAGTTTGTCTTAGGCAAACAAGACTACTTTTACTCCGAAATTTAATGTAATAGGGCAGCAATACAATTTTAACGAAAAAAAATAGTTAAGCAATAACCGTCCAACCAAAAAACAATGCTAAAAAAATACTTTTTATATCCCTTCATCTTAGTTTGTCTATTGTGCTGTTCCAGTTGTTTTGAAATTCTAGAGGAGATAAATATGAACAGTGATGGGAGCGGTAGTATGTTGGTCACTTTTAATATGAGCAAGAGTAAGACCAAGTTGGCTTCTATTATGATGCTCGATAGCATCAATGGCTACAAAGTACCATCAGAAGATGATATGAATGAAGCCTTAAAGGATGTTATTAGCCATTTGGAAAAGACAGAAGGGATAAGTGACATCAAAAAAACGAAGGACTTTGACAACTATATCTTTACCGTTTCTTGCCAATTCAAGAATGTGGAGAGTATCAACGGTATTTTTACAGAGTTGATACAGAAACAGAACAAAAACGGGAAAACTGCCTTTAGCACCAAAAACTTTTCTTTTGAACCTGCGACCTGTACGTTTCAAAGGCATTTCAAGTACGATAATAGCATTAAAAAATCATTCTTTCACCTTAATAAGGAAGATCGAAAAGTATTCGAAGATGCGAGTTTAACGACCATATACAGATTTAAAAACCCTATAAAAAGTGTTTCAAACCCGAATGCCAAAATCGCCCCAAATAAAAAAGCGGTGATGCTAAGGGTCGATGCCATGGCCTTTATTATGGGAGAACAGAACGTTGCGAACAAAATACAATTGACCAAATAAACAGCTACAGATGAAAAAGCTATTACTTTCAGTGTCCACCTTTTGCTTAGTTATGGTTGCCAACGGGCAGGACCTTATCTCCAAAATTCCCTCAAACGCCAGTGCCGTAGTCACCAT
>CALLVX010000123.1 GCA_938010765.1 uncultured Flavobacteriaceae bacterium
CACATTTTATGCCGTGGGGGAAATAGGAATCGATTTGTATTGGGACAAAAGTTTTCTGAAGCAACAACAAGATGCCTTTCGAATTCAAATAGAGTGGGCCAAAAAATACAAGTTGCCTATCGTAATACATTGTAGGGAGGCGTTCGATGAGATTTTTGAGGTGTTGGAGGAAAAAAAAGGAGAAGATCTGTTCGGAATCTTTCATTGTTTTACGGGAACCTTAGGGCAGGCCAAGCGAGCAATATCGTACAATATGAAGTTGGGTATTGGTGGGGTGGTAACCTTTAAAAACGGAAAAATAGATACATTCTTAAATCAAATTCCCTTGGAACATATCGTTTTAGAAACCGACTCGCCATATTTGGCCCCGGTTCCCTTTCGGGGAAAACGAAATGAAAGTGCCTACTTATTAAAGGTACTAGAGAAGCTGGCGGAAGTATACGGGAAAGATACAAATGAGATTGCACAGATTACAACGGAAAATTCGAAGCAGGTTTTTGGAATATAGGTAGTTCTTAAAGAAGGGCTACATTTGAATTAGAAAATGACAATCTATAATAAGATATGCAATTGACAAAAAAGGCGCACATTCTTCTAATTTACACCGGCGGAACAATTGGGATGGTCAAAGACTATAAATCTGGTAGCCTAAAGGCCTTTAATTTTAAAAAATTGCTTCAGAATATTCCCGAGTTGCATCAACTCGATTGTACCATCGATACGGTTTCTTTTGATACGCCAATCGATTCTTCGAATATGAATCCCGAGTTTTGGTCAGATATAGCTAGCTTGATAGAAGATCATTATGAGTCGCACGACGGGTTTGTAGTGCTGCATGGGAGCGATACCATGAGTTATTCCGCTTCGGCCTTGAGTTATATGCTCGAAAACCTTTCGAAACCAGTCATCTTTACGGGGAGCCAGTTACCCATTGGGGATTTGCGCACCGACGCTAAGGAGAACCTGATTACTTCTATTCAGATCGCTGCTTTGACAGAAAAAGGGAAACCTGTTATTCGAGAAGTAGGATTGTATTTTGAGTATAAGCTTTTTCGCGCTAATAGAACTACAAAAATCAATGCCGAACATTTTATGGCCTTTCAATCACCTAATTATCCGCCGTTGGCAGAGTCTGGAGTACACTTAAAAGTGTATAAAGAAAAATTGTTGCCCTATGGAAAGGTGAAAAAATTGAAAGTGCATAAAGCGATGGATGGCAATGTAGCAGTGCTTAAATTATTTCCTGGTTTAGGCGCTCCTTTGCTAAAAAGTGTGCTCGACACTCCCGGTTTGAAAGCGATAATCCTAGAAACCTATGGTTCTGGAAATGCACCATCAGAACCATGGCTGACCAACTTGTTGAAAAAAGCCAAGCAAAACGGTTTGCAGATCGTAAATGTTACCCAATGTGCAGCTGGCCAGGTAATCATGGGGCAATATGAGACTAGTGAGCAATTAAAGAAGCTACAAGTAATTAACGGTAAAGATATCACTACAGAGGCCGCAATTACCAAGCTTATGTACCTGCTAGGCGGTAACATTTCTGGAAAGTCTTTTAAAATGGTATTCGAAACATCCTTACGAGGGGAGATGTTGTAAGAATGCCGGTTATTGGCCCGAAACTATATCCTTTAGTTTGCAAAGAAAAATTGGCTGTGCATTGGCTCACGGAAAAATATGTAATATACTTTTGTGACTTGCTTTTAATGCTTTTATCGATAAGACTACTGCAAGTTAGTCGCTATTAATTTCAAAAGAACTTCCTGATCAAATACGGTACCTACAAAATAAAAAGAGAATTGCATTGGGGGAATTTGTCATTTCGACATACATAAATATAGAGCGATCGTACTAAAACGAGAATCGCTTAAAATAAGGCAATGAGGTGATTTTTTTGGTATTCGATGGCATTAATAGGCGATTAACGCAAAAACGAAGGCCTCGCCCTAAGTGAAACCTAATTTAAAATAGTGTTATGAATAAACATAAAAAAAATCTAATCGCGCAAGCCAAGGGATTCCACCGATATGGGCTTACAATAGAACAGTTGGAAGTGGTTAATTTTGGAGAACACACTCTGGCGGGAATAGCATTGCTTACCAGTCCTAGCAGAGCGCAAAACAATCAAAAAATCTTTACGATAAAAGAAGCATATACCTTGATAGCAGGCCTAAATGCTATTCAAACCGAGGGTGTTACGAGGTACGGACTTAGTAGGGAACAAGTAAGTATTCCAGATTTTGGGGAACGTACCCTGTCCTTGATGAGAGCTTTAATAAGCGTAGAGATGGCTAAAAATGGGCAAGAAGCATTGGTCGATTAAAAGTATGGTACGATAGCTCTTTATAGACTAGCGAAATATGGCTAGGTTATCACCTTAAACATGTGCTGAAAACTTTCCTTCGAAAAACTATAAGGGTTCGATTGGTCTACATTCATTGTAATCGTGTTAAAAAGCGCATTTTTTTGAAATTGGTTTAAAATCACCTCCCTTAGGGTAAATCCACAATACGGTATGAAATGAGTAAAGTACTTGGGGGTAAAGACTATATTTTTATACATGTAAGTATATTAGAATTATGAATTTTGAACGTACTATATTTTAAGTTCTCCAATTAATCCTTCAAAAGATGTCAAAACTTCCAAAAGAGTATCAATTTATAGATTTATCCGATTACGGTAGGCCAGCAGCGAAGATAATTGTGAAAAGTATTAAGCATACCAAGCTTACACCTGTTCATGTCACAATTGGTTTTGTCATCGCGGGTTTAATTGCGATACTTTGCCTCTTAAATGGAAACTATTTAGCCGCTGCTTTCTTTTTGATACTTAAATCTACTTTAGATGCTGCCGACGGAGAGTTGGCCCGAGTCAAAAATACGCCTTCACATACTGGTAGGTATCTAGATTCGGTTTCTGATATCATCCTAAACTTTCTAATCTTTATTGCAATTTGGTACGTTACCTCTGGTTCTTTAATCTATACTTTAATAGCCTTTTTTGGGATTCAGCTGCAGGGTACCCTTTATAATTTTTATTATGTTATTTTGCGCAATAAGTGCAATGGTGACACTACAAGTCGTGTTTACGAAAATGGAACACCTACTGCAATGAAAGGGGAAAACCAACGAAACGTGAACGTTCTTTTCAGTATTTATACCTTTTGTTACGGCCTTTTCGATAAAATTATATACTGGTTGGATGGTGCTGCTGCCAAAAGTAAAAGACTGCCCAAATGGTTAATGACCGCTGTTTCTACTTTTGGGCTCGGATTTCAGTTATTGATTATTGGTTTAATGTTAAATCTACAATTAGAAAATTATATTATCCCATTCTTCATTGTATATTCTGGTTTCATTCTGGTGTTTGTAGGGGTTCGAAGGTATTTGAACAAGGAATTGGTTCCGCAATCGGTCCTGAAATAGTCCCTTCTAATTTTGACGAAGAGATTTGTACATTTTTGGATTCTAAACATTTGTTGTAGTGATGCGTGTTCTCAAGAATAAATAGAAACCAAAGCTAGAGTACATAAGAATAAGAAATATTACATTGCTACACTAACCTATATACTGTGCCCGTCAAAATAGGTTTCCCTTTAGGTGTTCTAAACCACCTAGTGCAAGAAATAGCTGCTATGCTAAAAAATAAGAAGCTCTATTCGTTTTTGTAGATTTATTTATCGATTACCTGAACGATAATGAGTGGCAAAACCTACTATTAAGCCCTGTAAAACTCTTTTCCGGGCCCCATTCCCATTTTCAAATGCTTTTTGCTAGTTTTTAATTTATGACTTGAATTCAGAGAATTCCCAATGTAAAAAACACTTCTTTTTCTATGTTTATCGCTTTTATTCTAAAAAAGTAAACGAAGATAAAAAACCCAAGTCGCTTGCGGTAAGGGTGTTATATTGAACCAATGATCATTGGTAGCCGATCTGTTTGGTGAGCCCCGATTTTTTAAAGACACTCTAAAAAAGTATGCCAGGCATGCTTGAATGTAAAGAGGACATAAAATTTACTCCATTAATTTCCTCAACTAATATTTTTTTTGTTATTTGGCCAACCCTTAAAAAGGTCAGACTAGAGAGGTGGCCGAGTGGTCGAAGGCGCACGCCTGGAAAGTGTGTATACACCAAAAGTGTATCGAGGGTTCGAATCCCTTC
>CALLVX010000124.1 GCA_938010765.1 uncultured Flavobacteriaceae bacterium
CCTTTACGCACACTCTGTATACAGTTATGTACCTCGCTAAAGGGTTCATCTTTGATGATATAACCCAGAATGTTCAGCGTTTTAGCTTTATGAACAAACCCCTTTTCTTTATGGGAGGTAAGGATGATAAACTTGGTATCGTTATTTTTTTCTTTACACTTTTCGATAACCTCAAAGCCCGATAGCAAAGGCATTTCTACATCTAAAAGTGCAATGCTCGGGTTTAAATCTATAATCTTTTCCAATGCTTTCAGCCCGTTATCTGCCGTCGCAATAACATTATAATTGTATTCCTCTAATTCCTCGACCAATCCCTTTAACAATAATGGATGGTCATCTGCTACTAAAATAGTTATACCATTGCTCATCTACACTGGAATTTTTACTGTTATGGCCGTCCCCACATTGTTAGTACTCTTAATAGAAAAACTGCCTTTCAATATTCGAATACGCTCTTTCATAGTCTTTAGACCAAGACTATTCAGCATTTTGGCGCTGGTTGTCTCAAAACCCTGCCCGTTATCTTTAATTAAAATATCAACATCCTGGTTATTTTTTAACATATTTACAATAAGTGTTTTAGCATTGGAATGCTTAAGAACATTGCTTACCGACTCTTGAATGAACCTGTAAACATTTAGCGTTTCTTCCTCATTAAAATCAGTATTGATATCGTCTATTTCTACTGAGAAAAACAGCGGATTTTCCTCATCTAATTTTAATAAAAGTTGTTCAATACTTTCTTTGAGGCCTAATTGCTTCAGGGTAACCGGGTATAGATTTCTTGAAATAGTACGCACCTCTTCTAATGCTGTATTGGCCAATTCTGATATGTCTGTTTGATTTGAGTTTTGGGCTTTCTTTTTAATAAAGGTCAACTGTTGCCCCACACTATCATGAAGATCTTTTGACACACGGTTACGTTCATTTTCTTGAGCAGAAATTAAATCATGCGAAAAGCGTTCTTGCACCACCCGTTCTCTCTTAGCTGTATTTCTAGATTTAATAACCATGACAAAGCCGAAAACAGCTAATAGTCCGGTACCTCCAAACAATATCCAATAGTTTTTAATCTTGTTTTGGTTGTCTAGAAGTGCTATATCTTTTTGTTGAGCATCAATTTGAACTTGGCGCTTTTCAGTTTCATAAATAGTTGTCAGCTCACGCACCTGTTGCTGATTTTCTTGGACAGATAAGGAATCGTTGAACTTCTGATAATCCATATATAATTGCAGCGCTTTTTCATTTCTTCCCTCGTGTTTTGCAATCATGGCCAAGGTATGATATGCGTTTTTTTGTCCTTCAAGATACCCAATTGGTTTAGAGATTTCCAGAGCTTTGGTTGCAAAACTAGCCGCTTCTCGAAGTTGATTCAATTTTACATAGGTTTTGGAAGTTGAATTGTGAATTCTCACTCTACTTTTATGATTTGAACTTAAATCGTATTGTTGTAACGCCTTTTTTTGCAATTGTAACGCTTTGTCATACTCTTTCATTTCATAATAGATATCACCTAAATAATGTTTTATGAGGCGAATACTTTTTTTATTCTTTCCATCTTTATGATAATCCAGTGCTTCTTGAAAATAGTGTAACGCTTTGTTGTAATCTTTTAACTTACTATAATTGTTTCCAATTTTTCTTTTAATAACGGATAATAAAGCATTATCACTCAGGTTTTTTACCACAGGAAGCGCTTCATTTAGATATTCGAGTGATTTTTTATAGTCCTCTTGCCTATATAATATAGTTGCTATTGATATATATACTTTGGCAGTTACCTCTGGGTTATTAATTTTTTTATAAAGTTTGATAGCTTTAAGATAATATTCAATAGCTTTTTGGTGATGCGCCATTTTACTGTAGGAAACTCCAATATTCTGAATAGATTTTGCCCATGCAAGGGAATCGTTCATGGCTTTGAATATGTCTCCGGCTTGTTGAAAATTATCTACAGCAGCGTTATAATCGCTTTTAATATTTTGCACAGCACCAATTTGGTTTAGGGCAGCAGCTTGTCCCCAAAGATGTTCTAATTTTTGATTAATTTCCAAGGCTTTTTGAAAATTAATCAACGCCGAGTCATAGTCTTTTTGATAGTAATCTACAATACCCAAACAATTATAAGCACCAGCAATACCTCGTGGTCTTTCTATTTCTGTGGCTAAATTTAAAGCGCGGTTAATATATTGTTTGGCGAGGTCAGGATCTGAAGATGCATACTGAATGCCCAAATCATTATATGTTTTTACTTTTACGGTATCGTGTACCATATCCTGCTGGATAAGTTGTGTTAAGCTATCTACTTTTTGTTTGTTTTGGGAATGTAAAAAGGTTACCCAAAGAAGGCATAAAAGCAATACTATTTTGAATAGAGGTTTTATAGGCATTTAGACAGGACTAAGAATGTAAATATTTTTTGGCAACCAGTGTTTCATGATAAAGCTGTAAATACAATCGAAAAAAGAAAGAATAACAAGCAAAACTGCTTCAGCTGTTTTGATCTGTTATTAATCTAACCTTTGCTATAAACTTGTAAAAATGGAAATTTAATTCTGTTTAAGGTGGTTGGCTGGGTTTTCAAAATGGTTGATTTTTTTGAAAGATAGACTTTATTTAAGGAACAGTGATTTTATTACATTTCGCACCCACACTACCTTTCAAAAGTCGTCTCCAATAACATATATACATATTCACGTATGTGTGGTACTTTTTAATGGAGTTTATAAAACTCACAAAAACTCGATGCAACTGCCTTTTAGAGTAGTTTAGGCTCTACTACACTTAAACTACGGTAGGGTCGCGTTATACGATAAGAATTGTTACGGAGGTAATTACTTTGAAATCCCAATTTGAGAAACAACGTTATTGCTGGAATATTCTTGTCTGATGAAACGGCCGTTTTACAGGACTATTTTATGGAATAAACAAACCTGTTTTATGTGAGTCCCATTCATGGTTTCTTTTAGTAGTTTCGTTAGTTAGGCTATTACGGGACTGTATTTATAAGGATAAAGTTGTCTGGATAGATACTAAAAGAATTCAATCAAAGCTTTTTGTATTTTCCAGATATATCATCAACCTTAGCTGGGCTTTCGAAAAGTTCGGAAGAAGCAAGAGGGTAACATGCTAAAGCAATGTCATTTCTCATAATACCCTGAAAAACAATGTATTAACATTTTATCGTTTTTATTTTCTCCTTGCTTTTTCATAAAAAACCTTGGCAGCACCCATTTTACGCCGAATTTTTTCATAAAAAATGCAATTCAAGATGTGTCATTGTCATGACAATCTTGTTTTTTCTCCCAATGGTCGCAAAAGAAAAAAGATTTATCCTACTAGGAACAGAGCGAGCGAAACAAAGTTTCGTGCTGCACGTCCCAAATCCTTACCAAACCAAATTGCTTGCGAGGCAAAAACCACTTTTTACAGCAAACTTTTTTATTTGGGATTTTTAAATTTTCAAAAAATTGATATAAAATACTGATATTGAGCTAACTAAACAGAAGACTAAGACTAGCAACATCGCTTTAGCGCGTTGCCCTCTTGCTATACGAACTTTATCCGCTTCGCTACTAAACTTAGAATACACTCAAAATGTACTATACTAGAAAAAGTAGGTTGCGCTCTAATGGATTTTTTTTACGCTTACCTGTCGGAACACTACAAAAACCCATCAGGATCCATGCGCAAAAGTTAGGGGTTCGTTAAAAATCAGCTACTTTCAGTTCATTTTGAATACAAACGGTTATCAGTGATATGGCAAAAACAAATATCGTGACTCCAGTATATAGTTTATTTTTAAGAAGGTATCTGAAAATGTTTTTAGTTGTAGCATAGTTACTTTTCTCTAGTTACTCTGTTCGCAAACTTTTTACCGGGTTGGCCAACGCTGCTTTTAAACTCTGAAAACTAATGGTAATCAAGGCTATAGCTGTAGCGCTCAATCCTACGAGAACGAAAATCCACCATTCGATATCAATTCGATATGCATATGCTTCCAACCAATTGTCCATTGCAAAGTAAGCAATCGGTGCGGCAATCATCAAGGCGAAGACTATTAGTTTTAGAAAATCCTTTGCCAACAGTCTCACTATTTCTGAAGCGGAGGAGCCTAAGACTTTGCGAATGCCGATTTCCTTTGTACGCTGATAAACGTGAAAGGAAACCAAACCGAATAGCCCCATCGCTGCGATAAAGAGCGCCAGAAATGTAAAAATATTGAACGCCTTGCCGAGCCTGGTCTCATTATCGTAAAGTTGGGCATACGAATCTTCCATAAATCGCACATCATAGGGCGACAAGGGCACTTCCGCAGTCAGGGTCTTTTCTATAAAAGCGCGAGTTTGCTCATAGTCCTCCATATCGACCTTTAGAATTACTTGGCCAAAATTCCTACTAAAAAATTCATCCCTCAATATCATGAAAAGAGGCGCTATAGGGCGATTGAATGTTTGCAAGTGAAAATCTTCCAACACTCCGATTACCCTTCCATCATTGAATTCCTTGCCCACCGCATTTTTCCAACCCAAAGCTTTGACCGCAGATTCGTTTAAGATATATGCCGTTGAATCCGAAGGTCGTTCTCTTGAAAAATTTCGCCCCTCGACCAATTTCATCTCAAACAGATCTATAAAATCATGATCGACATAGGCCCGATATAAAAATAATTCTTGATTGTCCTGGTTTCCTTCCCATGTACGAACGGGCCCATTACTGGTAATACCTAACGGAAGTTGTGTGCTATTGGAGACCTTTTGAATTCTCGGATGTTTTAAAAGCTCATCCTTAATGACATCTTCCTTCATAGAAATTTCCTGTCCGCCATATGGAACATGCACTACCTGCTGTTTGTTATATCCCAATTTTTTGCTCTCTATAAAGTGCAGTTGTTCGCTAATGACCAGACCTCCAATGGCCAAGGCAATAGCCACTACGAACTGACCAACTACAAGTGAATTGCGTAAGATGGCCCCATCCTTATGGCTTCTTAAAAAATTACCTTTAAGCGCTTTGACAGGATTGACCCTCGATAGAAAAATTGCCGGGTACAGGCCAGATAAACCCCCTACGAGCAACGCAATGAAAAGCATTGCCAAAAGGGCCCACCAACTTCTGGCGAAAGTAAACAGGATACTTTTGTCCAACAATTCGTTGAATGCCGGCAATAGTATTCCCGCCAATGCCAGCGCGATGCAGAAACTAAAGATGGTCAGCAGAAAAGACTCTCCTAAAAACTGCATTGTTAGCTGTTCCCTACGAGCTCCTAGCACTTTGGAGACCCCCACTTCTTTTGCTCGCTGTGCCGATTTGGCCGTAGTCAGGTTCATATAATTTATAGAGGCTAGAATAAGAATAATAAACGCAATACATAAGAACAGGTACAACTGTTGAATGTCTCCGTTCACGGCAAGTTCACTATTCATATTAGAAAATAGATGGATGTCTTTCAAGGATTGAAGGGTAAATTCAGGGTAGAAGTGAAACCCTTCACTTTGGTATACGGGTTTTGTGATTTCTTCATATACTTCCATTTTATGTATTAGATCCTTGTAATCATAGCCCTCGGCCAAAGTGATATATGTATGATAATTATTGCTGGCCCAATTGTTCACATCATCCTCGTAGAACCCCGAAATCTTGTTGGATACAATATAGCTGTACGTAAAGTGCTGATTTTTTGGAGGGTCTGAAATTATTCCTTCCACGGTCAACTCCTCTTTATTATTAAATTTAAGCTGTCTCCCCAAAGAGTTGGCATCTCCAAAAATCTTCAGGGCTAAAGATTCTGTGAGTAAAATCGAGCCTGGCTTATTCAAAGCTTCTTTACCTTTTCCCCGAACCACCGGAATTGTGAAAACCTCAAATATAGCGTTGTCGGTAAAAAGTCCCCTTTCAAAATAAGACTGTGTGTCGTTTATAAGTATTGCTCCATTGACATTTAAATTGGTCGCCCCCGTAACCTCGGGGAAATCGGATAGCAGAGCCTCGCCCAATGGCAAAGGAGCCAGTGCGAACATATTATTGCCGCTGTATTCGTTGCCATTTTGTTGTTGTGCTATGCGGTAAATACTATCAGATTTTTCATGATGGGCATCAAAACTCAATTCAAACTGAATGTAAAGCGCAATCAAAATAAAACACGTCATGCCTATGGTCAATCCCGATATATTGATTAGAGCGAACAACTTGTTTTTTATCAGGTTTCTCCAAGCGATTTTTAGATAGTTCTTGTACATGGTTCTCATTTCAAGATTAATGACTTCATAGACTTTCTGGGTGCAGGGGAACAAGTATTTATTGGCATCCAAAGTGGTGTGAATTTCTAATACCTACATTTATGCCAAAATTACAACTATCTGTATATCAATAGCATAAGCAATGTAAAAATTTCTGAGATGTAAAATAACTTTACAGTAAATGTCCAATAATTTTACACTTTATTCAGAACTTAATTTGAAGAATGTTTTGGATGATAAAATGCTATTAACATTTTTCTAAAACGAATGTGGCTGTTGTGAAGGCTTCATATCGGTAAAACTAAACCTTGAATTGATCAACCTTATATCCTCTAAGGGAGATACTTCCATCTTTGTTATCCCTGCACAATCAGCCAAATTTAAGATAGCGACCTTGCGTTTTGATATGTCGAAACTAAAACCGGGAAAGACAAAAACCCGTTTCACCTATGATTCTAAATTTTTCTATGGCGACTATTCCCTTCCCGAAAATTTGGAAGAGCATATGTGTCAATTACCATTTGCAAAACAGTCATCATCTAAAATCGCGCAAGGATATAACGGCGATTTTTCCCATCAAGATGGCAATATGCTAGATTTCCAAATGCCCATAGGCACAGCCGTTCATGCGGCCAGGGATGGCGTTGTATTAGAGTTAGTAGAGAATAACGAACGAAATTGTGCCACAAAAAATTGCATTAAATACAATAACTATTTGATAATGTACCATTCCGACGGTACCTTCAGTGAATATGTACATCTTAATAAGAACGGTGTGAAGGTCAAAGTCGGTGATAACGTTAAGAAAGGACAACTTATCGCTGAAAGCGGCAATACCGGTTGGTCTTCTGGGCCACACCTACATTTTTCCGTATTTCGTCAAATTTTGGATAAAAGAGTCTCGCTGTTTTTGTTTTCTCTAGTACTGGTATCTTGTAATTAAGGATTACTACAATAGTGCTCAAAAAAGTTTATCTGAAAGTCTAAAAGCTATTGGTATTGAAAAGTAAATCCCTCTTTAGAATTGTGTGAAAAAGAATCGTTAGTCTTCGACTCAAATGAGGAAGCATTACAATTTTCAGGGATGTTTTAAATGTCCAAGAAACTGATAAATTTTAAGAAACTAATGAAGTACCAACCATTTGCTAGAGATTGCGGGAAATGATTAAGTATAGGTTCCGAGGGATGGGCTTGAGGTTTAACGTCAGTTACAGTGCCAATAATGTAGGTAGCGATGGGATACCTGAAAGCGTTAGTAACTTTTTCATCTCATATATCTGGAAACACTTTGGGGTGGGTTTCACCGAAATTTATTCCTCTGCGACCATAAATCCGAACAGAACTGTTAGTACTTATACAGAAGTTAAGCTTGATTACAACATTTTCATGGAAGGAATAGGAACCGCTTACACATAGAACATTGTTATAAAAACGTTGGCCAATATAAACCCCTGTGGAAATGGGAGCACGGGGGCGGACCAAATAGACAGGACATAGTTGAAATGGTAATTGAACAAGCCAATAAATAAATATAAATATGGGTTTCGGATTTACACTTGGATTATGGCAACTCATAAGTATTGTGGTAACCGTCGCCATTGTTTGGTTGATTGTACGATTTCTCTACAATTATGGCAAAGACCGAAGCAATGAATGAATAGTGCATTTTACCCAGCGCCTGTAATGTTTTGATTTCCAGTAAGAAATACACAGATATGGTGATAAAAGTACCTCGACATTGATAACACCCAAACATGATTTATAAGATTGTTCAGGGTGTTGTTTCTTGTCCAGTATCTTGACGATATATGCTTTGCAGTTCTCTCCGATATGCCCTGCCCATGCAATGAACTTCTCGGAACTCCATTCGCTTATGAAACGATGATGTGAGGGCATATGCTCTTTTATCGTTGTATAGGCGTATTTCTTCTTTTCCCTTGGGTGGGCTGCCAAACGTTCTAGTTTATGGAATATCTCTACCAGACTCTCGGAGTAAATAATCTTAATGCGTTTTCCTATGTGCTGATAGGGCACGCTGTAGTAATGTTTGTCCTTACTAAAGTAGATATGACTGTTCTTATGTACGGTGCCCTTGGCGTAGGATTTGATTTCATACTTTTTTAAGGGCAAAGGCTTTAGTTCTTGCTTTTCCACTTCTTCGAAAAGGGAATGCCGAGAATATTCTCTTCCTCTAAAAGACATGCTATTATGGACTTCCAAGAGTTTGAGTATTGCCTTGTTGATGTCAGGTATGCTATTGAAGGTCTGATGACGTAATGGCGCAAAGACCCGTGTGTAAATGATACGTACTGCATTTTCAACTATAGCCTTATCTCTCGGCCTGTATGCTCTAGTAGGCAGTACTGCCGTTTCATAGTATTCTGCAAAATCTGAAAAGGTCTCATTGACCGTTGGTTCGTAACGGCTACTTTTGGTTACTGCCGATTTAAGATTGTCGGGGACTAAGGCCTGTGGAACGCCCCCATAGAACCAAAGAGCGTTCTCGACACTACGTATGAAATCTTCTTTCTTTTGGCTAGCGGAAGCTTCTACATAGGTGTATTGACTGCTGCCAAGTACGCATACAAATACCTCTAGGTCTTGAAGCTCTCCCGTATCACGGTCTACAATAGTGAGTTTCTTGCCCGTATAATCGATGAACAGTTTATCACCAGCCTTATGGGTAAAATGCATGACGGGAGATACTTCCTTGGTCCATTCATTGTACCAATACTTGAACTGCGATACCTTAAAACCATCGGGATGTTTTACAAAGTATTCTTCCCAGAGCAACTGTCTGGTTACTCCTGTTTTGCGAAGTTCTTTATCAAAATAAGGGAAGTACTTCTCTAAAGTCAATAGCTGCTGACTCTTAGGCTTTTGGTCTGATTTGAAGGGCTTGTCAAGTTCTTCCAAGGTCATTGCAGAGACCTCGTGACTCGTAAGTTGGTAACGCTTGAAAAAGACAATGTACTTGGTAATGGTGTTGCGCGATAGTCCTAGCCTCGAACTTATCTGGCGCTTGCTTACACCCTGGCAATACAACTTGAAAATCTGTTTTACTTTACGCATATCTAT
>CALLVX010000125.1 GCA_938010765.1 uncultured Flavobacteriaceae bacterium
GTTCATAAAATGCAGATGACCATAGGCGACCGAATCGTGAATGCCAAGATATTTGAAAGTGAGGAAACCCAAAAAGTATATAGGACGGCCTTGAACCAGGGCAAACGCACGGTGAAATTGGATCAAGACCGGCCGAACGTGTTTCAAATGAACGTGGGTAATATCATGCGCTCAGATGAAATTACCCTTGTTATTTATTATACCGAAATACTGGTGCCGGTGAACGGGGAATATCAATTTGTCGCCCCGGCGGTCGTTGGGCCACAACGTATTGGAGAAAAAGATACAATAACGGAAAATTTTAATGTGCCCTGTGCGGCAAGGGGAATTTCGGACGACTTTGATTTCGATATGACCGTTGCCATCAATGCAGGGATGATCATTCAAAGTATTGCCAGTGGGAGTCACAAAATAAATGTGAAGTATCCCAATGCGAAGACGGCTGAGATTTTTTTATCTAGAAGCAACGAAAACCTGTTCAACAGAGATTTTATTCTCAACTATAATCTTCGTGGAAACAGAATACAATCGGGATTGTTATTGTACGAGCACACAGATGAACATTTCTTCACCTATCAAATGGAACCGATAAAAAATGCAGTTATGGAAGATATTCCCGCTAGGGAGTACCTGTTTATTGTAGATGTGTCCGGTTCAATGAACGGCTATCCGTTGGAGGTTTCCAAAGAACTGATGCGAAATCTGCTTTGCAACCTAAGGCTAACCGATACCTTTAATGTGCAGTTATTCGCCCCAAGTTATACGGTGTTCAGCGAAACACCTGTAGAAACGAACGAGTATAACATAGAGGCGGCAATCCGGTTTCTTTCCGAGGGGCAAGGGAGTGGGGCCACACAATTATTAAACGCCTTGAAGGAGGCTCATAAACTTCCTAGGAAAGATCCGAGGAGTGCCCGTTCTATGGTAGTCATTACCGATGGTTACGTAGGCATAGAAAAAGAGGCTTTCAAGTTGATCAAAAACAACCTTGACCAGGCGAATGTATTCACCTTTGGCATCGGGTCTAGTGTAAATCGGTATCTGGTAGAGGGGATGGCCAAGGTATCGAACAGCGAATCTTTTATTGCTACTTCCATGACCGAAGCCCGGGAAGTTGCCAAGAAGTTCGAAACATATATCGCGACACCTTTGTTGACCCAGGTTCAATTGGAAGCCCATGGTTTTGATATGTACGACATGGCCCCTAGCAGCATTCCCGATGTTTTTGCGGCGCGACCTGTGGTGTTTCATGGCAAATATCGCGGCAAGGCAGAGGGTACGATCATCGTTACGGGGTATCTGGGCACGAAAAAATTCAGACGAGAATTTAAGGTTTCGCATGGCCATTTAAGCAAGGCGAACAAAGCGTTGCGGTATGTATGGGCTCGAAAGAGAATAGCCGAATTGGACGATTGTAATAAGATTTTTGATACGGATGTAAAGGACAGGGTCATCGCATTGGGTTTGAAATATAATTTGGCCACAAACTATACATCTTTTGTGGCTGTAGATGAAGTTAAAGCAAATAAAAGTGGTTCAACAAGCGCGGCAAAGCGGCCTTTGGAAAGACCGGTAAATATCAGTAATTCAGTTGTCGGAGCGGCACCCGAAATGAAAGAGAGTGCAAAGTTCGAACCTTCCTATTGCCTAGTGTTTGATGAGGAAATACGAAAAACCGTGGAAACAAAAATCACATCGGAATTCAAAATGATATACGCAAAATTGGTCTATAGCTATTTAGAAAAATATAAAAGTCTGCGAATAAAATTCGATGCAGGGGGCAAGGTCATAGGTGTTGAAAAAATGGAAAATGGAAAATGGATTTTAGACGAAAAAATCGTCAGAGAATTTACAAGGTTTTCTACGAAGAAAATGACCCTTCAAAAGGAGCTGGTTTTGACCATAAAAAATAGATTCTTCAACCGATTTTTATTCAGACTTTAAACAAGCTTTTAGTTAGTAGGGGGCCCCGAATGGGGAAGAAGGCCTGTGAGTATCGTAAGATCTTGCAGGTTTTTCTTTTTTAATGAAACTCCATTTTGATTCAGAGTTCTGCCTATGGCAGCCGTCTTTTAAGGTTTTATTGAAGCAACAATACTCCTTTGAAGTATCCATTTTATAACGAATTCTAGTTTAGGACCTACGAATACTAGAACACTCCCTAAAACGCACGAAGTCTACAGTAGTTTTAGGGTATGGAAACAAAACAACTAAAAATAAACATCATGAAAAATTGCATTCTTTTAGCCTTCGCTCTTTGCTTTTTTACTGCCCAAGCGCAGGACTTCAAAACAAGCGAAAAATATGCCCTGGTCAATCAGCGAACCATAGGTCAAGAAGAGGAAGGTGGCGCGCTTATAGACCTGGTGGTCGCAGATGACACTTCTAATGTAGTGGCAACAATTAAAATTGGGGAGTTGGAATTGTTCGAGGGAATACAAATTAGCGTTCTTCTAAATCCAGGTCTGGAAACAATCACTGAAATTCTCAAGGTAGAGGTTGAATACGCCGCTTGCTGTTCAGGAACCCAAAGCTATTATTTTTTGGTAAACAATGAGCAGGAATATACCGCATTGCCCCTATTGGAAAATGTGTATTGCGATATGCCCCAGGCAGATACACATTACATTTTCCCAAGCCAAGCACATGGTAAAGAGGATATCATTTTAAGAGCTGAACTACACTATACGGAAAAATATACAATCAAAGACATTAAAGTGCTTCAGAGCTTTGTTTGGAACGATGATGATTTTGATTACGAAGACGCTATAACAGCAAATGAACGCTAAATACGTTCAATAGTTAATAACCCTTAAAATTTAATAATATGAAAAATTTGAAGAAAAGTGCCCTGATTTTATGCGTATTTGCATTCTCAAAAATGTTTGGTCAAACCGCCCCTGAGGTTCATTTTGAAACCATAAGCAATGATACTCCAGTACATGAACTTTCCTATAAACACTTACTGGCCCATAAAGTTTTTCTTAGAGAAAAGCCCTCCTTAAAAGGTAAAAAAGTGGCGGTCATGGATATTGGAACCAAATTGGTACTTCGAGAAAAGAGCCTCTACGATACTGAAATCAACGGTATAAAAAGTAACTGGTATCGCGTAGATGCAGACGGACAATCCGGATGGGTCTGGGGCGGAATGATCGCTCAAGAAGCCTTTGGTAGTGAAGCGGATTATAAAGTAAAGTTCGTCTACGGTTATGAGAGCAGTAGGGTCAACGAGATGGGTATTGTGGAGACCACGTACCAACTACGCGCTTTTAAAAATGGCAATCAATTGGACAAAATTGTACTCGATAGTCTTACTGCGCTCCCTTCTGAAGTAAGGAATATTGGGAATAAGGGAATTTTTAATGTGGAAGATATTATTACACTCGGTTTGGTAGATTCCGCATCGGGGAATGAAATGGGAACGAGCTATGTATTTTGGAACAATGGTAAGTTTACGAACGTTGCCAACTTGATCGATTATTCCGATGCTTCCTATTCTAAGAACGAACACTTTGTTTTTCCATCGGACATGCAAGGAATTAAGAGTACCATTAAACTAAAAACGGTGATTTTGGACAAAAAAATGACGCCTGAAAGCGCTTTGGCGCAGGGGCATAAAAAGTATCGTACCAGTTATTATTCATGGAACGGTTACAAACTGTCTTTAAAAGCAGAAATTCCTCAAATTTCCAATAACGTGGTCGCAAGCAATACGAATGCTAATCTTTAAGAAAAACAGATGAAAGTACACTATAGCATTGCCTTGGTTTTAGTGTTTGTTCTAGGCTGCAAGAAGCCGCTCCCGGCGTTGTCGGAAGCGGCTCTTGCCATGCCTTCCAAAATTGAGAAAACAAAGGAGTCGATCGTTTTTATTGCCGGTTTTGATGAAGGGGATAATACCTACTATACCAATGCGGAAAAATACTTTTCAGCGCAGGGAATGCATGTAGTAACGGGTTTGTTTTCCCTTGAAGAAATCATTACCTGGATAAACCAAAAAGGAACAGATCAACCAAATTTTGACAAAGTACACATTGTTAGTCATAGCAATGCCTGGTTGGGAATGTCCTTAAAAACAACTAAAAATGGGGAACGCATTCGCTTAAAATCATTACAAAAAGCAAAAAGCGAAAATAAAATCCCTAGGGTAACGAACGGGATTGATGCGCAAACAAAAATCATCTTTCATTCCTGTGGGCTGGGAGAGAATTTGGTGTTACTTCAAGAACTAAAGAGCACTTTTACAACTACCGAGGCGCCAAAGATATGCGCGTCTACCTTCTTCAACGTATTTGGCGGAAAGTTTGCAGGCCATTATTTGGCCAAACCATATTACGCCTATTATCCCACGGCGGAATCGCCGGGACCTCTACAACTTTCAAAAGAATTTAAAGCGACCTACCCCAAGACAAAATTAGATTGGTTCACTGCTTTGAAAACAAGAAAAGAAGCTTCGTTGGGAGAAGCCTATAGTTTTAAATTCAATATTCCTATAGAATGGGAATTTGTTTTTGATACGGCCGCCGATGTACCACTATTGGAAGGTAAGGAAGCAATCATGGACTGGGTCTCGGAATCTCCTGAAATGGCCGAAGTACTGTTTGAATTCAACATTCCTTTAGAAAAGTACCGGTGGAAAACGGAAATTCACGGGAGAATACTGAAGATAAAAGGAAAAACCACCGTGCTATGTGTATTGGCACCTATTTTGCAAGATTACGATACCAGTGAGTACCGTACTGCCCAGCTGAACGACTGTTCGATTTACCAAAAAGTATAACATTAAATTTGTGAAGGAAATTATGAAAAAAAACAAACACTTGTATCTGGTATTGGGGCTGCTACTGCTGATTTATGGATGCAAAACATCCCAAAAAATAAGCCGGCCTGACGATGATAAACAGGATTGGGTACGATATCTCTTCCGAGATTATATGGGAGAGCGGCCTAGTGCAAGTTTTGTGGTCATTAAGGATGGCAACATCAAAGATTGCCAGAGCTTTGGATATGCCGACTTAGAAAATAAGATTTTGGCCACCTGTGAAACCAACTATCGGCTTGCATCCGTTACCAAACAGTTTACGGCAATGGGCGTTTTGATCTTAATTGATCAAGGAAAATTAGCCTATGACACGAAGTTGACCGAAGTACTAACTGAATTTCCTGATTATGGGAAAGAGATTACGGTCAAGGATTTGTTAACGCATCGATCAGGGTTACAAGATTATTCGAAGTTATACCCAAAAGATTCAGAGGAGCCACTAGTCGACAAAGATGTGCTCAATCTGCTTATAGCGCAAGACAGCCTTTTGTTTCCCGCAAATTCCAACTATAAATACAGCAATTCAGGCTACGCAATTTTAACGTTGATCATAGAACAAGTGTCGGGCAAAACCTTTAAGGCTTTTATGGAAGATGAAATATTTAAAAAAATCGGCATGTCAAATAGTACGGTTTATGTAAAAAACCAAGCCATAAAAAACCGCGCTTATGGCTATAAATTCAATGATACGATTTATGAAAACAAGGATCAAAATATTTGGTCTGCCATCCAAGGAGATGGCGGCGTGTATTCGTCTGTAAGTGATTATGTGCATTGGGATCGGAGTTTATATGATGAAACACTTATAAAAACGATATTAAAAGAGGATGCTTTTTCGGCCTGGGATGAAAACGGGAAAACCGAGGAAAAGGGTTATGGTTTTGGTTGGCAAATTGATATTCGAAAAAATAGAAAGTATGTAATGCATGGGGGAGCTACCACGGGTTTTAGAAATTATGCCGTACGCATTCCTTCAGAGAAGATTTCGGTTGTAATTTATACGAATACAGCCGATTATCGTACGGGAGCGTTAAGACGTAAGGCATTCTTTTTGGCAAGTTTGTATTCAGATGGTAAAATACCAATTCCTATTGACATGGTGATAGAACGGGAGATCCATGCAAACGGGAGTAACAGCATTCATACATACTACAATGCCCTAACGACCGTTCAAGACAAATACGAAACGAATACAGGAGATTTGGTCTCATTGGGCTTTCGGTATTTAAATAAAAAAGAAAACACAAATTGCTTGAATGTCTTTACTTTTATTAAAACGCAATTTCCCGATTATTTTGGCGGCTATTTTGGATTGGCGCAGTATTATAGAACAAATGGGAATAACGAAAAGGCGGTTGAATATTATAAAAAAATACCGAAGCTAGCAACAAGTAAGGATCAGCGTTTGATCAATTATGCAAGGAAAATGATAAAACAATTAAGCGAGTGAAACCGAGCGCGGTATTGTTTGCTTGGTATGCTAAAAATTAAAAAAGCCTATTTGATTTCGTACTTAAAATATTTGTTTCCCATACTTTGTCTTTTAGGGGCAACGCAATTGGTTGCGCAAAACAGTCAATTACGTTCGTATACCATAGAAGATGGTTTGCCCCAGTCGCAAGTGTATGATGTCTTACAGGATAATATGGGGTACTTGTGGTTGGGAACCCAAGGTGGTGGCCTGGCGAATTTTGATGGAGATAGGTTCGAGATATGGAACGAAGGGGACGGCTTACTTTCGAACTACATTCACGCATTGTACGCGGTTAACGATACGCTTTTTGTTGGAAGTAAAAAAGGGCTCTCTATAAAGACCCAGAACAGCTTCATAAACATTGAATCTCCCCAGATAACACAGTTTCGCCCTTCGAAGAAAGGGCTATACCTAGCGACCAAAAAAGGGGTTTATCTTTTTTCAAAAAATAATCAACTGAAGAAGGTCCCGATTCACCCTGAAATAGATGCTAGTGAGGTGAATGCCATTCTTTTTGATGGAAATTACTATTGGTTGGGAACCAACAACGGACTTTGGAGACTCAGCGCGCTAAACAATGCTGCAAAAGAAATAAGCAAGTTGGAAACAGAAAATTTCACTGCTGTTCTTCTCCACAAAGACAAGGTTCTGGCGGCGACTTTTGATGATGGAATTTTAATTATTGACCGTAAAAAGCCCGAAGACAATTTTTTAATGCCAGAACCACTTCGCGTCAATTCAATGTCGATTCACCAAGATGAGCTCTGGATAGCGACCGACGACAATGGCATTACAGTTGTTGAAACAGAAAAATTTGCCGAGATAAAACAGTTGAATACCACAAGTGGTTTGGCAGCACCCCATATCCGAAAAATAATTAGTGATGATCGGGACAATTTATGGATCGCTACTTCAGGAGGAGGCCTCTACAAGTATTTTCAGAATAACTTCACCCATTATGACAAGGGCACCGGTTTAAAGGGGAACCGTATTTATGCAGTACATAATGCGAAAGATGGGATATGGTTCTCGAGTTCGGAGAAGGGCCTTACGAAAATAGATTCGCTGGGGATTCGTCCCTTACCCAATGAAGACCCTTTTTTTGACGTAAAGATCAAGACCATAACAAGTGATGACAAAGGAAATATCTGGGCTGGGTCTGATAATCGGGGAATCCTTTTTCGGGAGACCAAAATGGTAGATAGCCTTGTGTATAGCGCAAGTAGTACTTTTCAAATTACAGTGGATACCGTTTCAAAAAAGGTAACTAAGAACCATGTCATAGATGAAAAGAAGGGCTTTCCCTCTGATTGGATTCGAAAATTGGTCGTAGGTGGCGACTACATTTGGGCGGCCACCTACGCCAATGGGATCGTGAAATTTAAATACGATTCGGAAAAGGATAGTCTTATAATCGGGAAAACTTTTGGAAAACGAGATGGCATCCGTGATTTGCTGATAAAAGACCTTGTAAAAGATCCCAAAGGCAGGTTTTGGTTTGCTACCCAAAATGGCCATTTAGGGTATATTGAGGACTCTAAAGTTACTATGGTCGAGACCAAATTAAAGGGACAAACCGCTATCGGAACGCTTTTGTTTCATCAAAATAAAATATTCTTGGGTACTTCTGGCAAGGGTATTTGGTATGCCGATGGCGGCGACCCCAAGAATTTTCAGCAGTTGAAAGGTGGAAAAACACTCACCTCTAACAATATTTACCAGCTCATTTTTGACAGGCAAGGTTACCTATGGGCAGGGACGGAACGCGGGGTAGATAAGATCGAATTGAATGCTGCGAATGAAATTATTGATGTGTACCATTTTGGTAGGAACGACGGGTTTCTGGGAATAGAAACTTGTTTGAATGCCGTTGATGTAGACAATGAAGGCAATCTTTGGTTCGGGGCCATTTATGGGTTGACCCAGCACGTACCAAGTGAGAACACCAAAACCTCGGCGCCGCCAACTGTTTATTTTACGGGAGTTGAAGAGGGATATAAAAACATAGATTCCCTAGATCTCAACGATTGGACAAATAGCAACAAAATACTGCAGCTGACACCCGAGCAGACACAATTGGGGTTTTCTTTTAGAACGGTAGATCTAGACCACCCCAATGAAATTGAATACCGATCTAAATTAGATGATACCGATTGGAGCCCTTGGGTAAAAGAGCGGAAACAAAACTTCGCGGGGCTCGCCTTTGGTTCGCACACTTTTTCGGTACAATCTAGAAATCACAGATGGGAGAAAAGCAGTCCTATTCAATTTCGTTTTTTTATTGATAGTCCGCTCTATAAGAAAGATTGGTTTCAGTGGACGGTATTGAGTTTGGTGGTTTTGCTATTGACGGGCATCGCTTGGCGGTACATTCGAAAGATCAAGAGAAAAAACAAAGCGGCCCAAGAACGGTTACAAACACAAAATTACTTGCTTACCTTGGAGCAGAAAGCCCTGCGTTTGCAAATGAATCCACATTTTATCTTTAATGTGTTAAATGGGATAAAAGCCATGGCGGGGAGCAAACCCGAAAAGATGAATACCACCATCAACAGTTTTGCAATTTTACTCCGGGAGACACTTCAGAATTCGCGAAAGGAAACCATCGGTTTAGACCAAGAAATAAAAGCGTTACAGCACTACATAGAAGTAGAAAAATTAATGGCGCCGAGGCCTTTTACACATACGATTGATGTAGAAACAACGCCGAATGCTGAGGAAATTTTGATTCCGCCCATGTTGATACAACCCTTTGTGGAAAACGCCATTCGGCATGGTATTTTAAAGGCAGATAGGGAAGGGGTACTTCAAATAGGTTTCCATACTTCTGAAACGCATTTGCATTGCAGTATTACGGATAACGGTAGGGGTATTTTTAAATCACAAAGTGAAAAGGTCAAAACCGACCATCAATCCATGGCATTGACGGTGACCAAAGAAAGACTGGCCTCTATTTCAGGAGTAGATACCTTGCAGATGGTTGAAATCAAAAAAGAAGATGGTACCATTGACGGAACGAAGATTACCTTTGCAATTCCCTTATTAACCGATTATTAAAGAAGAACCAAACCGTATGCTTACAGCGATCATCATAGAAGACATGTCCGACGCCTTGGCCCTTTTAAGGAAGGATATTGAAACGCGACATCCGGAAATTGAAATTATCGCTACCGCTCAAAGTGTTGTCGAGGCGGCCAAAGTGCTTCGAAAGAACCAACCAGATATCCTCTTCCTTGATATCATGCTTGGGGATGGTACCGGTTTTGATGTTTTAGAGATTTTTCCTGAACTAAAATCAAAAATCATTTTTGTGACCGCCAGCGATGAATTTGCGATACGGGCCTTTAAATTTGCGGCGATCGACTATGTTTTGAAGCCATATAAGGCGGATGATTTGAGCTTGGCCATAGCACGTGCCAAGGAACAGTTGCAACCCAACGAAGAACGACTGCGAATTTTAAAGGACACCATTGCGGCCCCCGAACAAAAGCCCGACAAAATATCGTTGCACACCCTAGATCAGATCATCATTGTAAGCCTAGATGATATTGTTCGGTGTGAATCGGATAGTAATAATACTATTTTCCATCTTCAAGATGCACGTAAAATATTCGTTACTAAGACCTTGAAGTATTTTGCTGATATGCTTAAGAATTATGATTTTGTGCGCATACACCAAAGTCACTTGGTCAATCTTCAATATATCAGTGCCTATATTAAAACAGACGGAGGCTATTTAATGCTTAAAAATGGCGAAAATGTACCAGTATCGGTTCGTAAAAAGGCTGAAATTATCGAGATTTTGGATCGCATGCATCGGTAGTATATGGCCCAATAGTTTTGTCTAAGTAAGAAGACAACCTCGCTCATTGAAACACCCACTTCCCTAATTATAGATTGTTTTCTGGATTGCCCGCTCCTAGTTTTGAGTAAAACAATACCTATGAAATCAAACATAAAAAAGGCTTTTCTACTATGTTTCTGTATAGCGATAAGTGCCTGTAAAAAAGAAGTGCCAAAGCGCGGTATTTCAATGAATACGCCCAAGGAAGTCATCGCGGTTGACGGTATTACGATACATGACCCAAAAACCGTGGAAAATCTAAGCCTTTTTATCCTTACCGGGAAAGAAAAAGTAGAGGGCAAAAGGTACCATACCTTGGCCGAGGCGATGAATGCAAAAACCGTTACAGTGAAGGAAACCGGTGCTGTAAATGAACTTTCAATTGACAATAATGGCACCGACTATGTATTCATACATTCTGGAGATATTGTAAAGGGAGGAAAACAAGATAGAACCATCAGCCATGATATCATTGTGGCCCCTAATACGAAAGATATGCCGCTGGCAAGCTTTTGTGTAGAACAGGGGAGATGGCAGCAACGGGCTGAGGAGGAAGTCGTCGCCTTTAGTGCCAATACAAAAATGCTCTCTTCACGGGATTTGAAACTGGCGGCGAAGTATGAAAAAAATCAAGGGAAGGTATGGAGCAAGGTTTCGGAGCAAAAGGCTTACTTGAACGAAAAACTATCCAAAAGAAACGGATATGCGGTAGAGGTCGCGGCAGACGAATCTGCCAGTAGCTTGCAATTAGCTTTGGAGAGCGAAGAACTTAAAAAGAGTAGGGATTCTATCTACGAAAAACTAAAAGACCTGATCCATACGCCCGATGCAATCGGATATGCCTATGCTATCAATGGGGAAATCTACGGGGTGGAGGTCTACAATAACAAACAGCTTTTTACGGACTTATGGAATCGAGTATTAGAATCGCTTATCGTAGAAGCCATTAGCAAGGAAGGGGAGGAAGCAAGCCCTGAAAAAACAAAAAAAGAAGTGCTGACCTATATGGAAGCCGTAAAATTCGATGACAAGAAAACAGCGAAAAAGCTGAATAAACTGACCAATTTTAAAACGATCGAGAATGACAATGGGAGCATCGTCTTCTCGACTGAAGACCTGGAAAAACAACAATGGATTCATAAGAGTTATATGAAAAAGGATACCGCAGCGATAGCACAAAATGAAAATCAGTTATTGAACTCTCGGCTGAATATCGATTATTGACAAATAGCATAGCGCTAGTATGTCCACTCAGCTGGCGCTATTGGTTGTTTACGCTTGTAATTTCATTCCAGTTTTCTTTTCTGCCAGGGGTCATTCTTCTTCCGGTCCTCAGTGAAAATAGGGTCATATAACACTATTGTGTCAATGGCCTTTTCCCGAATCAAACACCTTCCTTTTTCCAATGCCATAGTCGCATTTTTATAACGGATAGGGAATTGGGCAACATCCATTTCTTTTGATAGCGATGATACGGCCATTTTAATTTAATGGCAATTATGATAAACCTTCGTCCATTTTGGTAAAGCCCTGTTGAATGATATTGGCCAACTTGCCATGGTGAAAGAACACATTGTATTCTTTTATAAGTATTCAATAAACCCTAAAACTTTAAAAATGAAAAGAACACACCTATTATTGTCCGGTTTAGCCTTGTTCTTGGTGACATCATGTCAAAAAGAGGAATCAGTAGCGCCCGATGAGGTCGCAAAAGAAACACAACTTACGGTAAAATACATAGCCAAGAACTATGATAATCCCGATATAGATCGGGAGGAGATGAACAAAATAGCAGATGCTTATCTTACCCTGGATTCGGAACAAATGAAAGAATTCTTTCAATTGAGGAGTGAGATCGTAAAAGACCAAGGAATGGCTGCCGAAGAAGTTGATACGAAATTGAACCTCTTGCTCGAGGTGAACGATAAGGTGGTACAAGAAACAGGGAAATCGTACGCCCAAGTTGATTCTAAAAAACTTAAAGTAGTATATAACGAAGTTTCCAAGCAAGAAAAGTACCAGTTAGCTCCTTCTGAAAACACGGAACGTGTGGCCAGTTGTTATGGTGGTTCGTGGACGAACTCAGGGACGTTCGCATTTTACCGGTACAGCAGTTCAACAGCAGATAATTATACGTATTACTACACAATTGGTTGGGCTGGCTTATTCAATTTTGGCGGCACATCCGACGATTGTGATCTGGTATTCCGATCAAGTAGGTACCCATCTTCTAGAAGGGCCAGATACTTGGTTGCGTCAACGGCGCGAGCAATAAATGCAATGCGCGGGCGAATTCCGGCATTAAGAGCTGGTACTGAAACAAGGGTTCCGGCGAAACAATTGTTTACAAGTTCATCTAGAACCGAGATTAGGGCAGAAATTGGTGTGGGACAAGGCAGGGTCAATGCGAATTACCCCTTTCAAGGTGCCAATACGTTTGCAAGAGAGGTTTGGGTAGCGACAAGAAATCAGTAGTAACTAGTAGGGCTCTATCAAGAAATAGGAGCTAACTAATGACCATTTAAAAAAAGAGTTGCAGCCTTAAGGTCGCAACTCTTTTTTTACGAGATAATCGAGATTAAAAATGCTCCGAGGTAATTTACTTGTAAAGCAACACCTCTAATTTTTCTTGATAAGAGGCGCAATTTTCGAATTCGTTCAATGGTACTGAATACGATAATAGATCTAAAAGCTTTAGTTTTAAAAACTCCATGTCATTTGTTCTTGCTATTTCTTTCTCTCCTTCTTTTCCGCCAAGGCGCATTCTTTTCCCAGTCACCTGCCATAATACATCCATAGGGCATTACTTCGTCAATTACCGTTCCCAAATCAAACGTGTCCATTTGGTCACGTACGGTTGCTGCATTTTTATAGGCACTCGGCAATTCGGAAACATCGATTTCCTTTGAAAAGAAACGCACATCCAAGCCTTTGGTTTCCTGGGCGAATACGGCTTCATTCGAAAACGCTGCCTTGTTTTTTTTATGCTGCGTTCTACTCATGTTTCTACCAGCTCCGTGGGGTGCAAAACCAAGATTGGTTTTGGTGGTGGCACCTTCCACGATCAATACCGGTTCGGCCATGTTTAAGGGGATCAAACGAGGTCCCGTAATATCGGGCATGAACTTGGCATCCAAGGGTGTGGCACCCTTTGCGTGATAAAACAAATCCCCTTCCTTGAAAACGAAGTTGTGCTCGTTCCAATAGCGATCTTCGGCTTCCATTCCTAAAGATGTTAAGGTAGCATCATGAATCACTTCATGGTTCTTCTTGGTCCATGCCCGAATGATTTGCAAGGCATCCCAGTAGGTCTGCCCTTCTTCGGTGTCAAAGGGGATCCACGCATTTTGCTTTAAGGTTTCCGGAGATAGTTCTTTGCGAAAACGTTCCGCAATCTTCATCCCCTTGGTATACAAACGTGCTCCGGGACCACGAGAACCGTGATGGGTGATCAACATCGTATTTCCCGTTTTTTTCGATTTCCCCACAAAAAGAAAGTGGTTTCCATCACCCTGCGTTCCCAAATGGGTGCGGGCCGCCTGGATCATGTTTCCGTCGTTCAACAAAAAGTTGCTTTCAAAAGCCGCTAAGAGTTCCGTTGGAAACCGGTATTGCGTATTTCTATCACGCCCACCGGGTCCAAAATGGGTGCAGGCATGCGCCGCGTCCAAAACGGTTTTCGGGTCCGCAGCGCCAAAATCGGTCAACATCACCGAACAGCAGATATCTGCGGAATGCATACCAGGGTGAATGGCATTTTTTGCCACCACCACCCCACCAACGGGAATGGTCCCTTTTGGTCCTGCAGGGCAGGCATCGGGCATAACCGCACCGTCTACAATCGTAGGGGTCCTCATTAACAATTGCATGGTCGTAAGTACCGAAGCAACGTTTGTCTCTTCCAATTCGTTTTCGGCCTTTATGTTAATGGCGAAGGGGATTGCCTCCGAATGTAAATCAACTATAGGGCCAGGGCGGTATTGTTCCAAATAGGCCAACATGGCCGCCTCTTGCAGTTGGTTATCATTGATATGGGCCAGGGCTTCGGGAAACCATTTCCCTGATTTGAATCCTAACTCGATCAATTTTTTTCCTGTAATGTGTACGGTGTTTTTCATTTTATTTCTTTTAGGTGCCCCACCGACTCCAATCGTTCAGCGGGGCGCTACATGAAGTCGGTGAACCGGCTTCTTTATGATTCCGGTACAAACTTGCCACTCATGTACGCAAGGTTTTTGCGTAGTAAAACAATATCTTTATCGGAATATTAATAATTCTAGAAATGGCCCTTAACAAAAATGCCCTTATTCGCTATAAGACCATTGATAAATGCCTTCAGAACAGCTATCGCGAATGGACGTTGGATGACTTGATTGCTGCATGTTCGGACGCCTTGTATGAATACGAGGGACGCGATGTAAGTGTAAGCAAGCGTACCATTCAATTAGACATTCAGCTTATGCGGAGCGATAAATTGGGATATAATGCACCGATCGAGGTGTATTCCAAAAAATACTACCGCTATGCGGATGAGGGTTTTTCCATCACCAACATCCCCATTACCGAAAATGATATGGACGTACTTTCGGAAACGGTGGAAATGCTGAAGCAATTCAAAGACTTTTCCCTGTTTTCTGAATTGGGCGGTATTATTCATCGTCTAGAGGATACTGTATATACTGAAAAGACACATCAGGCATCTATCATCCATTTAGATAAAAATGAGAACCTGAAAGGACTTCATTGGTTAGACGAACTTTATCAAGCGATCCAGAAAAAAGTAGTGTTGAAAATTGAATATAAATCGTTTAAGGCACTTAGCTCAAATGTGATTAATTTTCATCCTTGTTTGCTGAAAGAGTTTAACAATCGTTGGTTTTTGATAGGCATGGGTAGAAAAAGCAAGGGAGTGGTAAACCTGGCGTTGGATCGGATTATAGCAATTGATTATGACTTCATAACTCCTTACACTACTTATGAATTTGATGCGGATACTTTTTATAAAGATGTGGTTGGGGTTACAGTGAACCAAGGGGAACGGGCATCGAACGTAAAACTGTGTGTAGATAAGTACAATGCACCCTATGTCATCACCAAACCTTTGCATCATTCACAGCTCATTGAAAAAGAGCATGAGGATGGTAGTATTGAAGTGAACATCAAAGTGAAGATCAATTTTGAATTGGAACGTTTGATTCTTGGCTTTGGGGAGGCCATCGAGGTATTGAAACCAGAACGGTTGCGAAAAAGAATCCGACTAAAGTTACAGAGGGCCGTTAGGAGATATGAAGAAACATCCTCTTAACTCATTCAAAGTACCCGCTCACTCAATATGCATTTCATTTATCATAGTTTATGCGGAGTTTTATATGAAACAATAAACAGATCGACCATGAAAAAGTTCCTCCTCCTCATTTTTCTGACAGTATACACCCAATCATTTTCTCAAGCATCGCTTGATGTGGTTTTAAAAGACTCCACCACCTTAAAACTAACGAGTCTACAGGTAGATGTACAGATAATAGGAAATTACGCCACTACCACTTACGACATGAAGTTCTACAATGAACTTAACAGAACTTTAGAGGGCGAATTGGTATTCCCGCTAGGGGAAGGTCAGTCGGTTTCCAGATTTGCAATGGATGTCAATGGCAAGCTTCGCGAGGCTGTAGTCGTTGAAAAAGAACTTGCGCGGGTTGCTTTTGAAAGTACCGTGAGGCAAACCATTGACCCTGGCCTATTGGAAAAAACCGAAGGAAACAACTACAAGGCAAGGGTATACCCTATCTTACCTAAAAGTTATAAGCATATAGTATTAAGCTTTGAACAAGAATTGGCCAGCCATAATGGACTCAAAATATATGAATTGCCCTTGGGCCTACAAAATACGTTGGATCACTTTTCAATTCGAATGAAGGTTTTTAATGGAGCGGCGTTGCCCAGAATAAAAAGTAGCGGTTACAAAAACTTCTTCTTCACTCAGGACAACCAAGCCTTTATTGCCAAATTAGAGCGTCAAGCCCATGTACCCGCCTCATCGGTCATTATAGAATTGCCCAACACAAATGATACTGAAAAAACACTCAACTATAGCGACTATTTTTATGTAAATCATCAACTCAAACCGAACACCAGATTAAAGCAAAAGCCTAAAAAAATTAAGTTGCTATGGGATACATCATATTCGTTAAGAAATAGAAATTTGGAGAAGGAACTTGCTATTTTAAACGGGTATTTTGAATACGTTAAAGAGGTAGAAGTGCAGTACATAGCCTTCAGTAATGCCATTCATCAGAACACTACTTTTAAAATAGAAGATGGCAATTGGGAAGCGTTGAAAAAAGCGTTGATGCAAGTCGAGTACGATGGTGGTACCGCAATGAACCTCTTTCGGGCCGAATCGAATAAATCAGATGAAACACTTTTATTTTCAGACGGTTTAGTAAATCTAGGAGCGTTTTCAGCCAAGGGCAAACAAGCAATATATACCATTAATTCGACCACTTCGGCTAACCATGAATTGCTGAACAAAATAGCAACATTATCGGGGGGTATCTATGTAAATCTTGTTAGACTGTCCCAAACGGAAGCAATCAATAAGCTTAAGCAAGAGACCTTTCAATTTTTAGGTGCCAAGCACGGCAAGGATGTTTATGAGGTGTATCCAAAGAACTCGACCAATATTAGTGAAGACTTTTCCATTTCAGGAAGGTTTTCAGAAGAAACCACCATTGAACTGTTGTTTGGATACCAAGGGAAGGTAACCCAACGAATACGGGTTCCGATTAAAAGTGCGCAAGAAACAGCATTGGTAAAAAGGCTATGGGCCAAACAAAAATTAAGGTATTTAAACCATGACAAAGACGAAAACCGCGAGCGTATAATAGCCCTCGGAAAGAGCTGTCATTTGATTACCGATTTCACTTCAATGTTGATTTTAGATAGAATTGAAGATTATGTGCGCTATCGAATTGAACCGCCGCAAGAATTAAAAGAGGAGTATAAAGAACGTATTAAGAATTTGGAGGAGGAAAATGTTGACCGTCTTGAAGATTTAAATAATCGTAGAGCAGATGTTTTTGATGACTATAAAGCAATCCAGGATTGGTATGCTACCAAATTTCCAAAAAAGAAAAGTAAAAACCCGAAAAAACGACAAACGGCAAATATTAGTGCGCAAGATACTACCGTTACAACAGCAAATAATGCCAATACTAATGGTGATTCAGCGGTAAGACAACCACTAGTTAGCACACCAACCTCGGAAAGAGTGAACATTGCTATTGACCCTGTGGGAGGAATTGTTTCGGGAACAATTTTAGATGCTGATGGTTTGCCTTTACCCGGAGTCAGTATTGTTGTTAAAGGGACTACTAGGGGAACCCAGACTGATTTTGACGGTTGCTTTACCATCAATGCCAAGAAAGATGAAGAGTTGGTCGTTTCCTACTTGGGGTTTTCTACGCAGCAGGTTGTGATTGGCGATACCGGTTCCACCTCTATTAATCTAGAAGAAGATAGCTCAAAATTAGAGGAAGTAGTAGTAGTGGGTTACGGCACTCAAGTACGTAGGGAATATACAACGGCTGTTTCTTCCGTTGTTTCAGAGTCTTTGGCAGGAAAAGCGTCAGGTGTCGATATCTCATCAAATATTGCGCGCGCGGGTGCGGATTCTACCGTTCAAATCAGAGGGGAGAACTCAATTTTAAATGAGCATAACCCCCTTTATATACTAAATGGCGCAATTGCTACTGGCAATCCGCTACAAGAACTCAAACCAGAAGATATTGAAGAGATTCAAGTGCTAAAAGCGCTAAGTGCAACTGCAATTTATGGCGCACGGGCCGCTAATGGTGTCATTATAATAACTACAAAAGACGGGCTAGATGAGAATTTAGAAGCCATTGAGAAATTAAATCAAGAGATTGCTGAAAAAATAGAATTGAAGTCATGGAATCCCGACACCCCCTATCTTAAGTTGTTGGAAGAAGAAGCCACTCCTGAGTTAGCCTATAAAAAGTATCTGGAAATTAGAGATGAATATGCTAGTAGCCCCTCTTTTTATCTTGATGTATCCGATTTTTTTGGTAAAAAAGGAAAATCAAATGTTGCCATTACGGTTCTTACCAATTTAATGGAGGTAGAATTGAACAACCATGAAATTATGAAGGCCCTAGCGTATAAACTCGAGTATTTTGAGCAGTTTGATTTGGCTGTAGTCGTGTATGAAAAAGTATTGGAGTTGCGACCAGAAGAAGCCCATTCCTATAGAGATTTAGCGCTGGCCTATGAACAGTCGGGTGCCATTCAAAAAGCGTATGATTTATTAGATCGGCTTTATAAGGGCGATTTGTTGGAAAAAGATGAGGAAGAACGGTTCTACGGGATTGAACAACTAGCCTTTATAGAGCTAACGCGACTCGTTCAAAAACATGGTAAGAGTCTAAAAATGAGCAAGGCGGAAAAAGCGAACTTTAAGGAAATGCCGGTAGATGTGCGAATTGTCATAGATTGGAACCATAACGACACCGATATAGACTTATGGGTGGAAGACCCAAACGGTGAAAAGGCTAGTTATAAGAATGTTGAAACCGATATGGGCGGTCGTATGTCGGAAGATATGACCGAGGGATATGGTCCTGAGGAATTTATGCTAAAAAACGCCGTCAAAGGCACGTACAAGGTGTCAGTCGATTATTATGCAGATAATGTTCAAAAAATATCGGGCCCTACAGTTTTAAAGGTTACCATGTTTACCAATTACGGTAAGCCAAATGAAACTCGAAAAACAACGACTGTAAGGCTCGATAAGGAAGCGGACGAACTCGAGATCGGAAGTTTAGCCTTTTAAAGCTATTTTTACATTGGAAAACACTTTTGAAATGACTCAACAGACTCTCTTGGATTGCCACAGGCGTATCAAACCTTATATTCACGATACCCCTGTGTTGTCCTCTCGGTTGATCAATAAAGAAGTAGGCGCAGAAGTGTTCTTTAAATGTGAAAATTTTCAACGCGCCGGCGCCTATAAAATGCGCGGGGCAACGAATGCGATTCTACAATTGACAGACGAACAGTGTGGCAAAGGCGTGGTGACCCACTCTTCAGGGAATTTTGCCCAGGCGGTTTCCCTAGGAGCACAGAGTTTGGGGGTCGCCGCACATATTGTAATGCCGAACATTGCGCCTCAGGTAAAGAAGATAGGGGTTTTGGAATATGGCGGATTAATTTATGAATGCGAACCCACCTTGGAGGCCCGTCAAACAATGGCCGACCAGGTTTCACAAGATACTGGGGCTACTTTTTTACATCCATCAAACCAACTCAATGTTATTATAGGTCAGGGAACTGCGGCGATGGAGTTGTTAGCGGAACAACCTGATTTAAATACGATATTTTGCCCGGTAGGTGGTGGAGGGCTTATTGCTGGATCGGCACTGGCGGCGCATTATTTTGGAAACGAGTGCAAGGTGTTCGGAGGGGAGCCTTTTGAGGCCGACGATGCCTACCGCTCTTTACAAAGTGGCATCTTGGAGGGGAACGAAACAACGGACACTATCGCCGACGGATTGCGAACCACCTTGGGTGATGTAAACTTTCCCATCATCCAACAACACGTTTCAGGGATTATTCGTGTTACCGAGGCCGAAATCATTGCCGCCATGCGCATGGTATGGGAACGGATGAAAATCATCATAGAACCTTCAAGCGCCGTAACGGTTGCCGCCCTGCTTCGAGATCGCAAGCATTTTCAAGGGCAAAAAGTTGGAATCGTTATCTCCGGAGGTAATGTTGATTTAGGTAACTTGCCGTTTCATGCGTCGATTTAAAAAAATACTTAAAAAAATGGGATGGTTCTTCTTGGGGCTTATAGTTTTCATAGTCATTGCAACAATACTCTTTATGAACCTAAGTCCACAATTTGGCGGAACCCCTACCAAGGAGGAAAAAGCGCGGTACGCCCAATCTGAAAACTATGGGGATGGGGTCTTTGTAAACAAGAACAATGTTCAAATGGAAATGGGCCTCGGTAAAATGTACAAAGGCTTAAAAGGCTATTTTGGTCCTATACCCAATACACAGCCCGCCAAAGATATAGCCGTTAAGAAAATTGACTCCACAACAATTGCCGATTACAAAGGACCCACACGTATGATCTGGTTCGGGCATTCGTCCTTTCTGCTTCAAATAAATGGGAAGAACCTATTGCTAGATCCTATGTTCGGGAAAGTACCGGCACCCCATCCCTGGTTGGGAAACAATCGCTTTAGCACCGAATTGCCTATTGAAATAAAGAAATTGCCCAAGATAGATGCGGTGCTCTTCTCCCATGACCATTACGATCATTTGGATTATGAATCCATTCAATTGATCAAGGATAAAGTAGGGGTTTTTTATGTGCCTTTGGGTGTTGGGCCGCACTTAAGAGATTGGGGAGTAGCCGACAAGGCGATTGTAGAGCTCGATTGGTGGAACGAAACCCAATTCGAAGACTTGAAGTTTATCTGCACGCCGGCACAGCATTTTTCAGGACGGGGATTTAATGATCGTGGCAAAACCTTGTGGAGTTCCTGGATAATTGCTTCGGAAACCGATAATATTTTCTTTAGTGGAGATAGTGGCTATGGAGATCATTTTAAGGAAATCGGCAAAAAATACGGTCCGTTCGATTTTGCTATGATGGAATGCGGACAGTACAATAAGTTGTGGAAAGAAATTCATATGATGCCAGAAGAGACCGCGCAAGCAGGTGTAGATGTAGGGGCCAAAAAAATAATGCCCATTCATTGGGGCGCTTTTAAGCTGGCCATGCACCCTTGGACAGAGCCGGTGGAACGGGTAATCAAAAAAGCAACTGAACTAGGTCTGCCGGTGACGGTGCCGCAAATTGGAGCATCGATCTACCTAGATGTGGATCAGTTTTCAAAGGAAGCTTGGTGGGAAAAGTACTAGGTGTTTGATGGTTTGTAATGAGTTATTGGTATCTAGTAAAAAAGTATTTTGATTATAGTTTTGAACTTGCGCTTGATGCTTTAATTTGGATTTTATCTAAGTTTATTGAATACCTATGTACTATTATTCGTTAGTTATTTGTACTATTTAGTTTAAATTATTCTTATCAAACAGGTATAAAAATTATCATTTATTTATTAGACCATACTTTTTAGTACTTTTATATCAGAAAATTTGATGTAGCAATACAAAAGGTAATGTCTGAAAAAAGTTCATATACGAATGATTTACTCTTTGTACAATTCAAAAAAGGTAACGGTAAAGCTTTCCGAAAACTTTTTGAGTTGTATTGGGAACCTATGTTCATAAGGGCGAAGTCTATGGTGCGTAATGAGGATGTTGCGAAGGATATTATACAGGATATTTGGAAGGATTTATGGGAACGAAGGGAAACACTTGAAATTGCAAACTTTAAATCGTATACCACAAGAGCGGTAATAAATGCTTCCTACAATTATTTCAGAGCAAACAAATTTTCTACTGAACACCTCGAAATCGCAAGGTCTATAAATCTATCAATTGGTCCGGAGACAGAGCAGGCTCACGACTTGGAACAAACCGAACACATAATAGAAAAATCATTGACCGAACTAACGCCAAGGTGTCAACAAATCTTCAGGTTAAGCAGGGTAGAGGGTATGCCCAATGAGAAAATTGCTTCTATTTTGGGTATTTCGAAAGGAACTGTCGAAAATCAAATATCACATTCTCTAAAGTTAATTCGTAGAAATCTTGACCTAATCAAGTTTTTACTTCTCTTCATGCTTTTCTAAATTTCTTAGCGAAAGGTATTCGACGGCCATGGAACAATTCGAGGAGCTTTTTTGTTAAATAAAAGTTAAAGTACGCTATTGGGCGTGGGTGTTAGGGTGATTTTGTGCCTTATAATTGAATACCGATGAAATGGAAGAATCCGAGCTAAGGAAATTATTGCAAAAAGAACTCGATGGAAATTTAACCGAGGAAGAGAAACAATTCCTCAGAAAATTTAATTCAGAGCTTTTGGCTGCAAATGACAAACCAATTTTTCAAGATACTTACCATAAAGAAAGAATAAAAAAATCTATTTGGAACAATATTGATACGGGTTCATTGGGGAAAAAGAACTCGCATGTTTGGAAAAAGTACAGTGCTATAGCAGCGGTGTTTATTGGTGTTATTATAACGAGTTACTACCTTATTCAAAATGCACCGCAAATTTCTGCTAAGACCGTTCCTTCAGATGTTATTACCCTTGAATTTGAAGATGGTAGGGTTGAGGTAATTGAAGAGAACGGTACTACAATTGTTAAAGACAATAATGGAAGTGTATTGGGACAGCAGCGGGGCAATCAATTGTCTTATAGCTCAAAAAATACAGTCAAGAATTTGGTCTATAATACGTTGAACGTACCGTATGGTAAAACATTTGAACTAAGACTATCCGATGGTACTATGGCCCATTTAAATGCGGGCTCTTCTATCAGGTATCCCATTCAGTTTATAGAAGGTTTGGAAAGACAGGTTTTTATAAAAGGGGAAGTTTATTTGAGCGTAACCGAGGATACACAGCATCCATTTGTAGTCAATGCAAATGAGTTAAATATTAGGGTTTTGGGTACCGAGTTCAATGTGTCCGCGTACCCCGAGGATGAAACTACCGAGGTAGTTCTTGTGGAGGGGCTGGTAAGCCTTTATACAGATATCGAGGTTTATGAAGAAGGTAAGAACACCTTATTGGAACCTGGGTTTAAGGCCAGTTTCGATAAAACGGACGAGCACATTGTCAAAGAAGCTGTAGCCACCGGTTTATATACATCTTGGAGAAAAGGAGAACTTGTTTTTAGGGATATGACTTTTGAAAATATTCTTAAAAAAATGGAACGGCGATACGATGTTAGAATAACCAATATGAACAGTAAATTATCCAAAGAGCAATTTCAGGCTAGTTTTGGCGAACTCCCGCCGATAGCAGTAGTATTGGAAGAATTAAAACAAGTGTATCAAATCAATTATTCCATTAACGGGAAAACGATATTAATCCAATAAAAATTAAGGGATGCCTATGAGAAATTAACAAACAGAAATCAACATGATTGCAATAGCATCAATACGTAGGTACTGAAAAAAAAATCGGAAAATGTTACAGCATCTTCCGATTGGGCTAATGTGATTAACGCAAAGTTTAACCAAATTAAAACACTATAAAAGTATGAAAAAACTTCTTAAACTTTCTAGGAGCGGTTTTCCTATATTGAAATTCGACCTCAAAATGAAGCTCACGACCTTGTTCATCATTACGGCACTCTTTACGATGCAGGCCAATGACTCCTTTGGGCAAAAGACCAAAATTACGCTGAACCTCAACAATAGCACCGTAGATAAGGTGATAGATAAAATAGAGGAAACCACCAAGTTCCGTTTCATCTTTAAAATGAAAGCGGTTCAATTGGACCGAACCATTAGTATCAATGTTAAAGATGAAAAGGTTGATAAAATTCTTGAACTTCTATTTAAAGGTACCGGAACGGAATACAAAGTACTTAATACGCGTGTTTACTTGACTGAAAGGTTAAAGACCAAAGGCCAAGTAAGTGGGAAAATTCCGAATAGTACTATCACAATTCAACGGTCTATTAGCGGTACCATTACCGATCAGGATGGGGTGTCCCTGCCAGGGGCTAGCGTGATAGAGAAAGGTACTACAAATGGAACTACATCAGATTTTGATGGAAATTATTCCATAGAAGTTGCTGATAGCGACGTTGTATTGGTGTTTTCATATATAGGTTTTGGGACGAAGGAACTAAATGTGGGTACTCAGTCAACTTTAAATGTTTCGTTGAAGCCAAGTGCAGCTCAATTGGATGATGTTGTGGTTATTGGGTATGGAACACAGAAAGCCAAGAACATTACCTCTGCTGTAGCCTCTATCCGCGCCGAAGCTATAAAAGACCAACCAGTTATAAGTTTTGATCAAGCAATCGCGGGAAAATTGGCCGGGGTGCAGATTACCGAGTCGAGCGGTGCTCCTGGGCAAGGTGCAAGAATTCGGGTGAGGGGAACAAGCTCTATCAGTGCAGGGAATGATCCGTTATATGTGGTTGATGGAGTGCCTATAAACAATGATCAGCAAAATGCCGGGGGCGTAATACCTAGGCCAGATGGCGGTTTTAGTTATAATAATGTCGGTATAGGTACGAATATACTTAGTTCCATAAACACCAATGATATTCAATCAATCGAGGTACTAAAAGATGCGTCTGCAGCTGCTATTTATGGATCTAGAGGGTCAAATGGTGTGGTGCTGATCACCACTAAGAAAGGGTATTTGGGAAAACCAAAAATTAGTTACAACCTATATGGTGGTATCGCTCAAGTTTCAAAAAAAGTGGATCTTTTGGGGGCATATGACTTTGCCGAACTGGTAAGGGATGGTCATAACAATACGTATTTAGATGCAATCCCAACCGGCACTGTCAATGACGATAACGCTACTCGAACGGCGAACGGTTCCCCTAGTGGCGGTCTTATTCCTAGTTTTATACGTCCATACCTTGAAGGACAGCAAGGCCTTACCGATACGGATTGGCAAGATGCTATTTTTAGAAGTGCGGTGGTACAAAGCCATAACCTTTCTGTAAGTGGAGGTACCGAGAAAACCACCTTTTACGGATCATTGAACTACTTAGACCAAGAAGGAGTAATTTTAAATACCGACTTTGAGCAATTTTCTGGAAGGTTGAACCTTCATACACAAGTTTCTGATAAACTTAAAATAGGCTTTAACTTAAGTCCTACTCAGGAAAGCTCTTCGAGAGTCACCAATGGCCCTTGGTGGTCAGAAGGTATAGTCGCTTTGGCACTTGCAATATCTCCCAATTTTCCAGTTTTTAATCTAGATGGGTCTTATAATTTTGGAAGAAATGCCTCTGTAATTGGAGAAGCTGGAGATTCTCAGTTTCCAAACCCTGTGGCTTTGGCTCAGGAAATCACCAATGAATTGGATCATTTCAGATTTTTAGGAAATGTCTTTGCAAACTACACGATTACTGACGGATTGGACTACCGAATTTCTGCAGGCTTTGATCTAAATACGTTTAAGACAAACTACTACAGACCATCGACTATCGAAGATCTTTCCTTCGTTGGAATAGTTGGAGGGCCCTCAATACCAGACGCATTTGAGAATGTGGCGAAGTTTAAAAATTGGATTGTAGAGCACACACTCAATTATAATAAACAGCTTGGTAAACATAATTTAGATGTCATTGCGGGCTTTAGTTCACAAAAAGAAACGCAAGAAACTCAATTTATTTATGCTACCAATTTTCCGAATGACTTGATTAAGACCACAAATGGCGGTCAGGTTGTAGATGCCCAGGGAAGGCGGGAAGCATGGTCTTTGCTGTCCGCTTTGGCACGGCTTCAATATAATTATGACGACCGCTACCTTCTTTCCGCTGCCATAAGAACAGATGGTTCTTCACGCTTTGGTGAAAATAACAAATGGGGGTACGTTTCCATCAATTTCGGCTGGATGGAGAGTTTCCAATGAGGGTTTTTTCCAGTCCAATTTTGTTAGTGACCTTAAGTTAAGGGCCAGTTTTGGAGAAACAGGCAATTTTCAAATTCCAAATTTCGGCAGCCAAAGTTTGTTGTCCCAAAATAATTATGTTGATGGCGATGGTAATCAAATTAACGGCTATGCCCAATCGACTGCACCAAACGCAAATTTGAAATGGGAACGTACTAGTACGATAGACATTGGAGCGGATTTAGGATTGTTCAATAATACGATTTATCTAAACTTAGATTATTATGATAGTAGGACCAAAGATCTGTTATTGAACGTTCCGGTGCCTTCTATATCTGGTTTTACGACGCAATTGACCAATATAGGCGAGGTTAAGAATGCTGGTTTCGAAGCAGGGCTGTCCACCAATTTTGATATTGGAGAATTGAATGTAAAAGCAAATGTAAATTTTTCAGCTAATAAAAATGAGATATTGGCTTTGGGACCAGATAATAACGACATTATTGCCACGATTCCCGGCGGAGCTGGTTTTGGCTTTTTGACCCGGGTAGGTGAGGAGTTAGGTTCGTTTTATGCCTTGAGAGTGAATGGGGTGCTTTCCCAACAGGATATTGACAACGGAGTTCCCACATTCCCTGGTTCTAGGGCAGGAGATCTGGATATTCAGGATATCAATGGAGATGGCGCCATTACTGATGATGATAGGACTATTGTCGGAAGTGTTTTTCCAGACTACACTGCGGGCATTAGCGCCACCTTGAAATATAGGAATATTGATTTTGGTTTTAACTTACAAACTGTACAGGGTTTTCAGACCAATGCCCTCATAAATAGGTATAACTACAATATAGAAGGCAATTTCAACAACATTTCCCGTGTATTGGATAGATACCAATCTGACTCAGATCCTGGTAATGGGATCGAAGGTCGGGCAAACCGTTCAACAACAGGAGCGCTCGGAAGACCGACCTCACGTTGGGTCGAGGAAGGGTCTTTTACCCGTATACGTAATTTGACTTTAGGATATACTTTGCCAGAGAGTCTTGAGAGTAGCTTTTTGGAACGTGCGCGAATCTATGTTTCTGCTCAAAACCCTTTTACGTTTACAGATTACCCGTACTATAATCCAGAGGTTAGCAGTACACCCGACTCTGCCCTTACAGGTGGGCAGGATTATGGTAATTATCCGTTGGCAAGAACTATTATTCTTGGTTTAAACTTGAACTTTAAATAAAAAAAAAATGAGAAAATATATTATTCTAATAACAATTGTAGTTTTTCTGTTTTCTTGCTCAAATGATTTTTTGGAACTGACACCAGTATCGGATGCCTCTAGTGAAAATTTCTTTCAGTCTGCTTCTGATTTTGAGGTTGCTGTTAATGGAATTTATTCTGCTTATCAAGAACAAGGATATTATGGAGATTTTTGGAGATATATGATGGAATTTCGTTCTGACAATATTGACGATGTTAATTCTGGTAGAAATGCAGGTCAGGATGCCAATATTAACAAATTCAGGGAGGTACCCAGTAATACAAATGTCGAGGCAGTATGGGTAGCTATGTATCAGGTAATTGCAAGGGCCAATACCGTTTTGACCCGAATAGAAAATGTGGACATGGACGAGGCTTTAAAAAGAAAACTGATAGCCTAGTCACGTTTCTTAAGGGCACATACCTATTTCAATTTGGTTCGCTTATGGGGCGATGTTCCCCTTTTAACCGAGGAGTTAGATCCTGAGGCTATTAGGACCACCGCTTCTAGAAATAGTGTTAACGAGGTTTTTGGTCAAATAATTAGTGATTTGGAGTTTGCGTCAACGAATTTGCCGAGTGGCGGGAACGCTGCACGCGCAACACAAATTGCTGCAGATATACTTCACGCAAAAGTGCTGATCAGGCAAGGGAAACATGGCGAAGCGATTCCCTTACTAAGATCGGTTGATGCTTCAGGTTTAATTCCGATCAGTGAGGTATGGGACGCGAACAATAAACTAAACGATGAAATGATCTTTGTTATTCGATTTAAGGCCGATGTGCCCACTGAGTCGCATGGTCGCTGGTATGAAACAGTAGAAACACCATTGGTATCGGAAGACTTGCGTCAGGCTTATATAGATGCCGGCGACGTGCTAAGAGGGCCATTGATTGAACCCAATAACGATTTAGGAGGCCCACCGATACCGCTAAAGTTTCAGGAAGCACCCTTTGGAGGTGGAAGTTATGGTTCGGACTACCCCGTAATTCGAAAAGCGGATGTTGTTTTGTTATTGGCAGAGTCTCTGAACGAACAGGGGTATGTGCCAGATGGAGAGGCTTTTGATCTTCTTAATTTAGTCCGTGCCAGGGCTGGGTTATCTGCTCTGGCTAGTATTGACTTGGCAACTCAAGATGCATTTCGAGATGCTGTTTTTGAAGAGAGAAGATTGGAATTCGCTTTGGAAGGAAAACGATGGTTTGACCTTCAAAGGTCTGGAAAATCTACGTAAATGCTTCTTAATGTGGGAATTACGTTTGAGTCATTCCGATTGTTGTATCCCGTACCACAGTCCGAAATTGATGCTTTTCTAGATGCGTCGAGGTTTGGCCAAAACCCAGGATATTAAACTAAAAAATATGGTTTGAGATTAGTTGAGTTAAAAAGGGTGTTGATCATTAAAAAGTGAACGCCCTTTTTTCTTATCGTCCAACGAAAACAGTTTTTATAAAAAGATAAGTTTATGCGATTTTTTAAGATTGGTATAGTTTTGATATTGATGCTTTTCGTTTCAAGTATTATGGCGCAGTCTAAATTGAACAATTGGAGCGAAGGCTATTTGGATATTCACCATATAAATACGGCGAGTGGAGATGTAACCTATTTCATTTTTCCGGATGGTACCTCGATGCTTTTTGATTTGGGCGCTTCTATGGCACCTGATAATCCGGAATATTTTCAATTAAAGACCAATGTTTCCAATACACCAGCTCAAATTGTTGCAAAATATATTATGGCGGTGCATCCCATGAAGGATAAAAGTGTACTAAACTATGCAGTGATATCACACTTTCATACAGATCATTATGGCAAGGTTACTGAAGGCCTTAGAGAATCTAAAGATGGAAATTATCTTTTAACGGGAATAACGGAAATAGGGCAGTATATTCCGGTTAAAACCCTTATCGATCGTGCATACCCCGCCTATGATTTTCCTAAGGGTTTAAAAGAGTATTACCGAAACGATGCAACTTTCAACAATTATCTAAAGTATGTTGCGCTTAGAGAAGATACGAATAGGACGGTAGCGTGCTTAAGAGCTGGTAGTAAGGAACAAATTACCACGAAGTTTAAGTCTTATCCAGAATTTGAAGTTAGAAATCTCAAAGCCAATAATAATATTTGGTCAGGGCAAGGTGAAGAAACGTTTTCGATAGAAAGTGATTATTCATCATTGATCAATAATAAGGGGTTTAATGAAAATCCTTTGTCTTTGGCTTTGCTGATTCGCTACGGGGAATTTGAATATTTTACAGGAGGAGATTTGACCGGGTATAATTGGAGGAATGTTACGGATATGGAGACTCCACTTGCAAATGTATTGGGCGAGGTAGATGCCCTTGCTTTAAACCATCATGGTTTTCATGATGCCACGAATACGTATTTCATGGAGACCCTCAACCCCGAAGTAGTCGTCAACCAATCAAGGCACACACCACATTTTCAGTTTACACCATTGCAACAGATAGTTAAAGTGAAGTCGGATCTTTACGTGAATAATTTGCACGAGGCTACCTTTGAATTGTTTTCGGAAGAATTAAAGTCCCTTATTAAAGGAAGAAACGGTCATGTTGTAATCCGGGTATACCCTAAGGGAAAGGAGTACAAGGTCTTTACTATTGATGACAGTGATTTTCAACTTAAAATTTTAAAACAGCAACATAATACCTATATAAGTAGGTCGAAATAGCTAGCCATTGGCTGTGATCACTTATGTTAACCTTATTCAATTAAGTAGTGCTTAAATTATGGGAACTTTTATCAAGGTTGAAAACCCATATGATGAAACAAATACTTAATAAGATGCGGTATTTTTTATAGAAAAATGCAAAATCTCATGTGCCAAGATCTAAGATTTGTCCGGAAAGCCAGTTAGGTTTTCTTGTCAATGTTTCTAGGATTCAACAGTGTACACAACCTAACCCACAACGAATAAAGAACGTAATAGTGGCATGGCAAAAAACAAAATAAAAATTTAAGTCATAGAAAAAAACTGAATGGGATATGACAACTGGGTTAATAAATAAAATAGTTAAATGTCGGGAAATTCAAGAATTGTATAAATACGAACATATTGTAGTAGGCTTTCAGGAAGCTATTGCGGCAAATGAATTTCAAATTGGGGATAAACTCCCTTCAATTGATAAAATGGCCAAAATATTGGGTTATTCAAGAATGACCATTGATAAGGCTTATAAAACTCTTTCTGCAACGGGCTTTATTTCACCTGTGCGCTTAAAGGGATATTATATTACAAGTCTTGCACCTTATAACTCGTAAAAATACCTAGTAATCTATGTATACAAGTAAACATATTTTGACGGGAATTACCATCAATTTTTAATATTCAATTTATAGACGTATTTTGTTACTTCAACAAAGCTTCTGCTCGCTCAATACTCCCATTCATTTTTTTCTTTACTTCGTTCATTTTCGCTTGATCCTCGTTCAGCAGTTGCTTCTTTTCTTCAGACAAGGGATCTCCGTTCATAATTTCACCGGAGTTAAAATGATTTCCAAATTCCATCATCCAATCC
>CALLVX010000126.1 GCA_938010765.1 uncultured Flavobacteriaceae bacterium
ATGATTGTCGGCAATCAGAACTTTAATCATAATACAGGTTTATATCTATTTGGTACGTGGTTGGCATGTCCCATAATACTGACATGCAATGTAAGGCTTAATACTTAAACTCTTTATCAAAAATGCAATTTTTTTTACACATTTTGCCGTTTTTACTATTTTATTCGACTATACCACAACAATTTAGGTTAAGATGTCACAAAAATGAAAGAGGAATCCTACAAACAGGTATAGGGTCTATCTTGTGCCTGTTTGCATTGTTGAATCTTGTAAATATAGCAAAAACTTCTTTTTCTCTTCCTAAAAAGTCTTCTGTAGTTTTTCCTAAGTCCTTCATTTTCATAGCCCATTCCAATTCGGGGTAGGATGCTCCTATTTGATCTTCATCGGTTCGATCGTCGCCCCAAAGCCCGTCGGTCGGTGCTGCGGCAATGATTTCGTCGTTAACTCCAAGAAGCTTTCCAATGTCGTATACTTGGGTCTTTAAAAGGTCTGCTATTGGGCTAAGGTCAACACCACCATCCCCATATTTAGTATAGAACCCTACGCCAAAGTCTTCTACCTTGTTGCCAGTGCCGGCAACAAGGTACCCTTGCAGGGCCGCAAAATAATACAAGCTCGTCATACGAAGCCGCGCTCTGGTATTGGCCAACGACATAAAGCGTTCCTCTTCATTCTCAACCGCGGGAAAGGAGGAGACCAAACTGTCAAAAACAGGGGTGAGGTTTACTTCCTGCCTTTTTACATTGTCGAAATTTTCCTGAAGCCACTCGATATGGCGCGATGCGCGACTGGCTTGATTTACTGCTTGGTGTATAGGCATTTCAAGACATAATAGGTCTAGGCCGGTTTTAGCGCATAAGGTAGAAGTCACTGCTGAGTCGATACCTCCAGAGATACCGATTACAAAACCTTTCATATTCGCTTTGATGGCATACGCTTTCAGCCATGCGACAATATGGTCTGTTACTTTTTCGGTTTGCATAGAAGAGCTTATAGTTTAAAACGATTAACTTTGCCCCGTAAAAATAGAGTGTAGATGCGTAAAACGAAAATCAATACGGTATTTCTTGGTCGCCTTGGGGTATTTTTTATCACATTGACATTGTTTATTGCAATATTAAGCTGTGGTAATAATTCGAAGGTAGCCAAAGAAATTGCCGAAATTCCGGTAAATCTTCAAATCATCCGTTTTGATCAGGAATTTGATGGATCAACGCTGGCCGATATTCCGACATTAAAGAAAAAATACCCGTATCTGTTTCCGACAAGATATGCCGATAGCATTTGGGAGGCGATGTTGACCGATTCATTGCAACGTGTTATTCGCAAAGAGGTGAGTACGGTTTTTCCCGATTTTAATATGCAAAAGGCCGAGTTAGAATCGCTCTATAAACATATGAAGTACTATTTCCCAAGATTTCAAGAACCGAAGGTGATCACCCTGACCAATAATGTTGAGTATCAAAATAGAATTATAGCAACAGATACTTTAGTACTGATAGGGTTGGATAATTATTTGGGACCCCAGCATGAATTCTATCAAGGCATGTCGGGGTATATTGCTGCAGATTTGGACAAAGAACTGCTGGTGTCGGATATCGCCGCATCTTTGGCAAAGAAAGTAGTATCCAAACCTAAAGACCGTAGTTTTCTGGCGCAAATGGTGTATTATGGGAAAGAGCTTTATCTCAAAGACCAATTAATGCCAATTCTTGAAGATGCTAAGAAAATAGGATATTCCGAAAGCCAATTAGATTGGGCCGAAATTAATGAGGAGCCTATTTGGCGAAATTTTATAGAGAACGAGTATTTGTACAGTACCGATAATAAGCTAAACACCCGTTTTTTAGACCCGGCCCCTTTTTCCAAATTTGGACTGGAACACGACAATGAGTCACCGGGTCGCATAGGCCGGTTTATCGGCTGGCAGATTGTGCGGGCCTTCATGGATAAAAATTCGATTACACTTCCTCAATTATTGAACTTGTCGGCAGACGATATTTTCAAAAGAAGTAATTACAAACCCAAAAGATAATGGCAAAATTGCATAGCTCAGAAATTACCCTTCGAGTAGGGTTAGACGAAAATCGAGTACCCGAAACACTCAATTGGTCGGCAGAAGACGGCGGTATCGATAATGAAGAGGCAAAAGCGATGTTTCTTTCGGTCTGGGACAGTAAAAATAAAGAGTCGCTAAAAATTGATCTATGGACCAAGGATATGCCAGTAGATGAAATGAAGATTTTCTTTCACCAGACCTTGGTAGCAATGTCAGATACCTTTATGAAGGCTACACAGGATGAAAAAATGACGGCCACTATGAAAGATTTTTGTGCGTATTTTGAAGAAAAGATGGAATTGAAGGAGTAGGTTAGCGCTTATACTAGTTTTCTTGTCATTACAATATTCTCATCGGTATTGGTCTCCATTACAAAATAAACGGTGCTTACTTTGTTGTGTCCTTGGAGCTCATAGAAAGCAATGGCGCGGGTTTTTCGAATAGACTTCAAGACAAATGTGGTCATACCAGTTCTGTATCACTATTGTTTTAATCTCTTTAAGCAATATGTCCTACAGAGCGGCCATGGAATTGTTCTAGAACATACAACTTATCGAGTTCTGGCATTTCAATGTTTCGCACTCTACAATTACTCTTGTGAATAACCTGTGCTATTCCTATGGGATTATCCGTGAAATAGGCAATGAGCAAAGACTGGTCTTTTCGTTCAATATTTAATGCGACCACCTTGGGGGAAAATTTTTGCGAAACAAAGTTTGTGAATTCATGACTAATACCCTCTTTGGCATAGGTTTGAAGATATACTTGCTTGAAGAGCAGTGATATTCCTATAGCATCATCCACCGGCGGTATTCGATACAGGATTTCATACATGGGTCCCGCAATCTATTATGTTGGAACAAGTGAGGTTTACAAAGAATAAAGGTATTAAAAAACGACCGGGCCTAGTACATTATTTTAGACTTGTTATCTCTTCCGAGATTATTCTAGACAGTTCTTTCAAGCTATCCTTCTCATAAAGAGAAGGCAGGTCTTTTAATGCCGTACCAATGGGTGCTTCGTAATTAATATAATCTTGAAACCGGATGCCATCTACCGTTCGCGGATTGTAGGCACTTCTGAATCGCACCCCTCCCTCGTTTGTACTATAGCTATAGGCTAGGTAGTCGACAGTCTTCGTCTCATGATGAATCCAGTAATGAAAGTTGTCGTCAAAATCGGTACCGCCCCCTTCCTGTTTAAAGGTAATTCCTAAAATGTCATAGTGTACCCCCCTAATCATGGTAGTGCCCTCATAGGTTTTAGTTACGGCCTTGTCGTTCAATTTATGAGGTAAGGTGGCAAAATAAATAACAGAGTTCAGTGCTTCGGAATACTTGGCGATATCTTTGTTTGACAAACTTACTTCTGAACCGTTGATCGTGCGGGTTAACCTTCCGTTTTCGAGTATATCATAAATTTCATCCCCATCTTTGGTGCTCTTTACGGTATACTTGTAGCGCCCCTTTTCATTTTTAAAGGTGTATTTCTTCTTTCGAAAGTTGAGCGTGTAATGGGCTTGATCATATAAATCACCACCATGGGCGGCAATGGTTTCGTTTAAAAGAATTTGTTCCTTGCTACTAGTTTCTTTCACCATAGAAATTGTTTCGGAAACTTCCGAACCTGCCGCCTTTTCTTTTTTGGTGGTTGTTTGGCAGGCACTGAGTACTGCTAAAGCAACTATTGCATATGATTTGGATAAATAGGTCATTCCTGGTAGGTAGAATTAAGGTTATAAGATTACCCGCCCGCAGGGGGATTCTAATTGCAGTTTTAGGGCCGGTTCTTCTCCTTTGTCGATACATAGGTCAAATCCTAACTTTTTAAAAAGGTCGGTGAAAATTTCTGGCTGAGGGTGTGTTCCCGTAAGAGCAACAAACGAACAGTTCATATTTGGAAGCATATCGGAAGGATGCCGCTCGCTTTTACTCCAATCTATAATAAAGGGAACCACTTCCACTTCAGGATCTGCCAAAGGCATTAAAAGCTCCCAACTTAAAAGGGTTCCTTGCTTGTTGTTTCTTGATCCTTGTTTTAAATCACCCATTTGGGAATGGTATTTTTTTAAGGTTTCGCGATCATTTCGCAACGAATCCGATTTCAGCGCCCATCGTGTAATTTGATTTTTGGTCAAGCAGTCCACGCCCATCCACCGCGGTTTTGAGGCAGTGGTATTCGTTTCATCGGCGGCTAAAAGTTCTAGGTATATCCCCTTGTCTAAATTGATTAAGGCATTTTTGGTGCCAAAACTCTGGTGGTTTCCACCAAAAAGGGGACGCACCCCTAACAATGATTCAAAGGTGTTCATCGCTACTTCTAGATCGGCAACGCTGTAAACAATATGATCAATACGTTTTTTGATACTGTTATCTTTTATGGTTACAAAGGTATGTGATATAGAGTCTTCATTTAGAATTGATGTGCCTATGGGTTTAAAAAAGAAAAGCTGACGGATTCTAAAAGCGAGTTTCCGAAAAGTACCATTTATTCTCCCGTAACGACTACAATAGCTGTGAAGTACAAAATACCTTTGTGGTTCAATAATTTAAAAAATAGCTAAAATGAGTAAAAGAGCATTAATAATCGGTGGAAGTAGTGGAATAGGAAAAGCGACTGCTGAGAATTTGTTGAACATTGGTGTAGAAGTGAATGTGGTGGGCACCAAGCCCGAAAAACTAAAAGCATTTGAAAATAGTGCCTCCGGGACTTTGGTGACACATAAGGTAGATATTACGAATAGTGCGGAGATGGATGTGTTGAACACAACAATCGAAGCATGGGATAATTTAGATTATTTGGTGAACGCATCGGGTATTTTTGGCCCCAAGCCATTTCTAGATCATACTGCGGCAGATTACGATTCCTATATGAATCTGAACAAAGGGTTCTTTTTTATTACCCAAACGGCTGCAAAAAAAATGGCGGCTACCAACGGGGGCGCTATTGTGAATGTGGGTTCTATGTGGGCCAAACAAGCGGTAAAAGCAACACCTTCTTCGGCATACTCAATGCAAAAGGCGGGTTTGCATTCCCTTACACAGCATTTGGCAATGGAATTGGCGGATCATAAAATAAGGGTAAACGCCGTTTCGCCGGCAGTAGTAGAGACGCCAGTATATGATGGGGTCTTTGGAGGCAAGGCAGAAGCACATGAGGCCCTGCAAGGTTTTCACGGTTTTCACCCGATAGGCCGATATGGAACGCCCGAAGATGTTGCGAACACAATTAGCTTTTTACTTTCTGACCAAGCATCATGGGTAACCGGGGCTATCTGGGATACCGACGGTGGCGTAATGTCGGGTAGAAATTAAAACGAACCAATACAAATCTAGTTTTTGCAGGGAAGCGATTATGAATTGCTTCCCCGGCGAAGACAAAAAAACGAGAAGTTATGTACAACATGGATAACCTAAAAAAATTGGGTACTTTAGAGCAGTATGCATCACATGCGATGAAAGCGTATCAGGCCTTGGATGAAGCGGCACTTGCAGCGGGTGTTATTCCCAAAAAATACAAGGAACTTATGGCGGTAGCCGTTGCATTGACGACACAATGCCCCTATTGTTTGGAAATTCATAAAAAGAACGCCATAAGTGCCGGAGCAACAGTAGAGGAGCTTGCGGAGGCGACTTTCGTGGCGGCCGCACTATGGGCCGGTGCCGCAGTAGTTCATGGAACACATTTATTGTAATAGAAATGACAACGTCGTTTTCAAAATATATCATTATCGGAGCGGGCCTATCGGGCCTTACAGCGGCCTATACTTTACAAAAGGCGGGAGAAAAAGAGGTGACAGTGCTGGAATCCCGAGATAGGGTAGGGGGGCGTATTTTAAGTAGCAATCAGATAGACTTTGGTGCTACCTGGTTTCAAACGCATCACCATAAGGTTCTAGACTTATTAAACGAACTGGGTATCGAGAAATTTCATCAGTATACAAAAGGCAAAAGTGTATTGGTCTATAGTACGATGGGTCCTGAACATTATTTTGAGAATGACCCCAATGCCCCTTCTGCCTATCGTATAGCCGGAGGGTCTATGGCCATTATTAAAGGATTATCGAAGGCTTTTGAAGAACAGATGCTGCTAAACACAAAGGTAAGTGCCATTCGGCAAACAGGTTCTTTACTCACTGTTGAAACGGATCAAGGGCTTTTTACTGCCGAAAAAGTAATCATGACAGTTCCACCAAAAATAGCGACCCGCATCAATTTTGAACCCGAACTTCCGAAAGAGGTAGCCTTGGCAATGGATAAGACCCATACTTGGATGAGCAACGCGATGAAAGTAGGAATCACCTTTTCAAAACCTTTTTGGAAAGACAAAAACTTCTCCGGTACTTTGATAGGTCAAGTGGGGGCGGTAACCGAACTCTATGACCATACCGATTTCGATAACCGCCACTATGCCCTAATGGGTTTTATCAATGAAGGCTTGCGAGAGTATTCAGAAGAAGAACGAAAGGCCCGGATATTGACCTATTTAGCGAAGTATCTTGGGGAGGAAGTAATGGGGTATGCTACGTACGAAGAAAAAGATTGGTCCCAAGATTGGCATACGTCTTACGAAGCCATTAAATCTATTTATATGAGTCCGTCTTATGGAGATCCTTTATTTCAAGAAGGCTATATGAACAATATGCTGGTTTTTTCCGGTGCCGAGACTTCCCTTGTCTATGGGGGGTATATGGATGGTGCCATAGCTAGCGGAATTAGAGCTGCCAAACAAGTAATGGGAGAGTGAAATTAGATGGAAAAGAAAGATAAAATAGTACAATACCATCTTCATAAGGCGTATCCAGAGAAGTTGCAGTTCGAACTTTATGATTTAAATTCGTACCGAAAGAAGAGCGGAGAGCCGGCCGCAAGCCCTCATTCCCATAGTTACTATCAAATTATCTGGTTTTTTGAAGAAGGAGGTACCCATACGGTGGATTTTAAAATATTCGATATTAAACAACATACCCTCCTATTCATTGCAAAAGACCAGGTACATGCGTTCGATGATAACCTAGCCGTCAATGGTTGGCTAATTCATTTCAATGAGGGTTTTTTTATGCATTCGGATATAGATATTTTTCTGAAATATAATATTTTCAATTCTACCCAAAACCCTTGTTATTCTATTGATATTAAAACGGTGAAGGTAGGTACTTCTTATATTTCACTGATACGGGAAGAACTAAGTAGAAGAGAGCGTTTTGGATATGAAGAGGTTGTTCGGTTTTTGTTGAAATCGTTTTTGATTAATTTGGAACGTATTCATCAAGACGGGGATGCCAAAACTTTTGAGGTTAACAATGCCTATGAGTTACAATTTTACAAGTTCAAAGAGTTGGTAGAGGAAAACTACCAGAACAATTGTACCGTCAATGCCTATGCCGGTGCTTTGAACGTTTCTTCCAAAACCTTGACAACTATTACCAAAACCGTTGTTGGGAAAACCCCTGGCACAATTATCTCTGAGCGCATCATACTAGAATCAAAACGATTATTGCGTTACACCACCTTACAAATTGGTGAGATTGCATTTCGTTTGGGCTTTGAAGATACTTCCTATTTCATCAAATTTTTTAAACGTTATTTGGGCGATTCACCCAACAAGTTTCGAAAAGGATAGTGAGTGATTAGTTGGGTATTGTAATGGGCCATCCGGTAAATTGTTTTGCAGTACCCTTTGTAACATCTAGGTATCTGGGCCAGCACTCAAAGGTGGCTTCTTTTTTTCGCTTGTTAAAACGAATAAGACCATAGCCGCTGCCTTTTGAAGGGCTTTCGGGGTTTACATATGCCATCATGCTTATCATATTATCAAACCCATCTAGATAGTCACCGGTCCATGGTAGACTCGTATTTGTGTTGGGATTACCGCCGGCGTTTTCAGCCTCGGGCCACCACCAGCGACTATAGTAGTCGTTTACAATGGCAGGAACGACAAAGGCCCATGGCCCGTCACCAAACTCATCGATACCATGTTTGACTACGGTGGCCAAATGTTGATCGCCTGCGATATGTATTGCGTTAGCTTTTTGAATTAGCCTCAAGGCTTTTTTTCTACCTGCCTGTGGCCAGCCATTGCTGTCGAGATCGGCATGTAATCGGTTGTCCAAAGAGCCATGTATATGGGTACCTCCGCAAAACCCTGTTTGTGATAATACTACCTTGGGCATTTCGGGGCGTACGTCGGCCCAGGTTTCTAGAAATAACAATTGTCGCTCGCCCAACAATTTAAGTCCTTCCAAATCGATAGAGGCGGGGTCGTACTCCGGATTTCGAATATGATCGGGGCGCGGTCCCTGTTGCGGTATTTTTCCTTCGGGTCCCGATTTGAACTTTCGATCTTCTAAAATAGCGAAGTCGATACCACCTAGCAAAAGATTGGTGTAGTATACCCCAATACCTCTTTCCACAGGGGTTGGATCGAACGGGTCCGGTAAATGGGCGGTCTGGCAGCGCTCTACCATTTTTACATATTCCGGATGGTACCGATAGCCACCGTCGGGACTTCCTTTGGTTTTTGAGATTTTGCCATTTTCGCCCCAGAGATTTCCTTGGCCAATATCATGGTCATCTGGAATGGTAATACAGGGTCGGTTTCGGAAAGTTTCGCGAAACTGAAGACCGAACTTTAGCCAAGCGGCCGTGTGTTCGGTATGGTCATAGGATTGGTCGCCGGCAAAAAAGATAAGATCGGGATCTTGATGGTTAATATTGCGAACATAGTTTTCGCGCATACCACGGTCTTTATTGGAATTGCATGATAGGGCCGCTAACACAATTTCATCTTTGTCTTTCGGGTCTTTTCGAATACGACCTTGGAAATAGGCTTCTTCACCATGGCGAATGCGATAGTTGCTATCTTTAGAAGTGTCCCAATTGTCAACTCTGAACAGTGCAGACCACCCGAGCTCGTTTACCTGTTGTTTTTGCAACAGTTCCCAGCTGTTCCCATCATGTACTTCCAAACGAACTTCCCGACTCTCATCGGCGTACAGGGGATACAACTGAGCACTTAATTTTAGGGTGTTGTTTGAAACCGTATAAAGCCCGAATGCCACCACACTGTCTCGAGCCACCTTTAGATCGATAATGGGATTTTCAGCCCGGTTCCACCAATCGTTGATAGCCAAAGTATCAACATTTGAAAAAGGGGCCATAGGTATGACTGTCTTTTCTTTTTGTACTTCTACGCAACCAACAACTATAAAGAAGAAGGTAATGGGATATAAAAGTTTTTTCATCGTATGAGGTGTTAAAGAGATTCTACCTTGAATAAGGTTTTGGTGTAGTTTAATAATTCCATTCCTCCGGGATTTCCATGTCCGGGAATTACTATTTTTAATCGAGGATATGCGGTTTTTATTTTTGCAATTGTATTGCTCCATTCATTTGTATTGGCGTCTCCGAGGTATCCCTTTTTAGCGTTCATGGATTTCACCATACATCCTCCAAAAAGAAGTTCTTCAGAGGCGACATAGGTTACGATATTATCCGCAGTATGCGCTTCGCCAAAATAGCGATTCAGTAAGGTTGTTTCACCTATGGGAAGTTCCAATTGGTTTTCAAAACCGTTTTCGGGAACCGCTACACCTTCCTTCTTCGCAAGTGCTATAGTTGTATTGTTTGCGTACGAAGGTATATTTTCTTTGTGAAAAGGAACTAACCCTCCCAGGCAGTCATTGTGAAAATGGTTAACGACCACTGCCTTTATGGTGTGCTTTTTTTCTTCGGATATCCAACGAATCAGTTCGTTTACAGTGACATCGTCTGCCGGAGTGTCGACCACGACGGCTTAATTGTTATTTAGATAAATGAGGCCGTTGCACGCCACCTTCCCAAAATTTTGTGTACCTAAATATGAGATGTGTAGAAAGCTGTTCTCTGAAAGCGCCACAATTTTTAGTGTCTCAGAGCTGTAAGCAACGGTTTTTTTTTTGAGACTTACATCCCAAAGACAGAACCATTAGGACGATGTAGACGAACACTCCGTATTTTTTTAAGCCTTCCATCGCGCTAGAATTTAGTTCACCTAAAGATAAAACTTTACCTTTCAAAAATGCATAGCAATACGTTCGAAAAGTTGATATTCATCTATAATGCCGATTCGGGCTTCCGTAATATGGTAATAGATAGCGCCCATAAGATCTTTAGCCCAGGTACGTACGAATGTAGTCTTTGCGATATTACCTACGGTGCTTTTACCGAGAACAAGGTTTGGCAAAAATTTCGAGACAAAAGTATTGTTGAGATGGAGTTTCTTCACAAAGATGAATTTACAAAGGCCTACAGGTCTAAATTCGGACACAAGTTTGGTTTTCCAATTGTTTTGGTTTCTGTAAACGCCGGTCTTGATGTATTGGTGAAGACCGAGGAACTCAATGCAATGGAGAGTGCGAAAGATCTAATCGCTTTATTGGAAGAACGACTTCCGAAATAGGACGCGGATCAGACTATTTTTGTTTGGTAAAAAAATCTGTATTGATTTGATCTATAAATTGAAGCAATGTGTCGCTACCTATCCTTTTAGAAGAAGAGGTGATAAAGTACTGGGGAGCTTCTTCCCAAACGCCCTGAATCATTGTTTTTAGATAGGTGTCAACTTTCGTTTTGATTACTGCGGGTTTTAATTTGTCGGCCTTGGTAAATACAATGCAGAAAGGAATACCGTTTTCACCCATCCATTCCATAAATGCCATATCTATTTTTTGAGGTTCGTGACGAATATCTACCAAAACAAAGGAACATACCAGTTGGGTGCGTTGTTCAAAATAGTTGGTAATGTACTTTTGAAAGGTTCTTTTGTCTTTTTTCGATACCCGGGCATACCCATATCCCGGTAAATCTACCAAAAACCAATTTTCATTGATTTTGAAATGGTTTATAAGCTGCGTTTTTCCAGGTCTACCCGAAGTTTTGGCCAGGCTTTTGCGATCCGTAAGCATGTTGATCAAGGAAGATTTCCCCACATTCGATCGGCCTATAAATGCATACTCAGGTATATTCTCATTGGGGCATTTCTCCACATTGGAGTTGCTCATAACAAAATTGGCGGATTTTATTTTCACTGAGTTCTTTTTACTGAGAATTGATTGGGATTTCTTAAAACAATCATCAAAGTTTAGATATGGTACAAGAAATAGTTAGAAATTGGATTCGCGGTAATAGCGCTTTATATTAATCAAAAGGTTCGTTTAGAAGTCTCGCTTTGCTAACCAAGCGTCCAAGATTTCATTGAATTCCTTAGGATGCTCCATCATGGGGGCATGCCCACATTTTTTCACCCAAAACAAATCTGAATCGGGAAGTAGTTCATGAAAAAGTTCGGCAACATCTGGCGGGGTTACACCATCGTCTTCTCCCCAAATAATGCAGGTAGGTGTTTTCATTTTGGGCAGGTCTTTCGCCATGTTATGGCGAATGGCACTTTTTGCTATGGCCAAAGTTCGAATCACTTTGTTTCGGTCATTGACCGTTTCGAAGACCTCATCCACAATTGCCTTGGTTGCGACCGTTGGGTCATAAAAAACATCTTCTGCCTTCTTTTTAATAAAATCATAATCTCCTCTTCGTGGGTAGCCATCGCCCATGGCACTTTCGTAAAGCCCTGAGCTGCCTGTTATTACAAGGGCTTTTACCATTTCAGGATACATCTTGGTGTGCAATAGACCAATATGGCCGCCAAGGGAATTTCCCAATAAAATGACATCTTTTAGCCCTTTGAACTCGATAAATTTTTCAAGAAATTTAGCAAATTGTTTTACGTTCGTCTTGATTACCGGCATGTCATAAATTGGTAATTCTGGAATCAGCACCTTATAGCCCTTCCGAGGGAAGTGTTCCGTAACACCGTGGAAGTTGCTCAAACCACCCATTAGGCCATGTAGTATAATAATAGGAGCACCTTCCCCTATTTCAATATACCGGTATTTTCCTTCTGTGATTAGTTGCTCTTCCATGTACGGAAACTTGTTGGCTTTTGGGCAAATATAGGTATTTAACATAGAATAGCCACACGCTAAAAACCCCTCGACGACGATTTAAAATCTTCTTCTTAGGCAGCATTCTATACAAGAAAGCAAGTCAAAGACACTAAAATTATCAACAAAGTGGTAATTTGTGGTAAAATGTGGTAATAAAATTTGTAGTTTTGAGTTATTAAACCAAAAACCAGCCATTTAAGGTGATTAACTTCATTGGATCATACGATTGTAAAGCTGACGCCAAAGGTAGGGTAATGTTACCTGTTGCGCTAAAAAATCAGATGGCCCCCCTAGTGAATGAAGGTTTTGTAATCAAAAGATCGGTCTTTCGAAATTGTTTGGAGTTGTATCCAATGCAGGAGTATAATTTGATGATGGAGAAGATGAACAAGAAGAACCGCTTTATTAAAAAGAACAACGATTTCATTCGTCGTTTTACCGCTGGGGTAAAGGTGGTAGAAATTGATTCGACCGGGCGATTATTGATTCCTAAGAACCTGATAGCGGTCGCAAGTATTAAAAAAGAAATTGTACTCAGTTCTGCTATTAATATTGTAGAAATCTGGGATAAGGAAAGTTACGAGCAGGTATTGGAAGAGACTGCAATAGATTTTGAAGCGCTTACCGAAGAGGTAATGGGAACCGATGGAGACGAAACCGATAATGTATCATAATCCGGTATTGTTGCAAGAGTCGGTAAACGGGCTCGAAATCAAGGAAAATGGTGTTTATGTGGATGTGACTTTTGGCGGAGGTGGGCATTCAAAGGAAATAATGAAACGGTTGGGCGACAATGGAAAGCTATTCGCCTTTGATCAGGATGAAGATGCATTAGATAACACAATTTTAGATGATCGGTTTGTGTTGATCAATGAGAATTACCGTTACATCAAACAGTTTTTGAAGTTCTATGGCATTCGAAAGGTAGATGGTATCCTCGCTGATTTCGGGGTGTCTTCGCATCAATTTGATCAAGCAGAACGTGGTTTTTCAACTCGTTTTGATGCAGATTTAGATATGCGAATGAGCAAACGAAACCCTTTTTCAGCATTTAATGTGGTGAACAAGTATAGCTATGATCAACTCCGAAAGGTGTTATTCGAGTACGGGGAACTTAGAAATGCAAACGCAATGGCGAAAGCTATTGAGGTAGCACGTTCAGAGCAGCCCATAAAAACTTCAGTGGCGCTGAAAACGGTTTTGAAACCGTTTTTGCCAAATGCGAAGGAGCATAAAATATTGGCGCAGGTGTATCAGGCTATTCGTATTGAAGTGAACCAAGAAATTGAGTCTATCAAAGAGTTTTTGCTGCAAACCGCAGAGCTCTTAGAGCCAAATGCCCGGTTGAGCATTATTAGTTATCACTCGCTAGAGGATCGATTGGTAAAAAGATATATCCGAGCCGGACAATTTCAAGGGGAGCCTGAAAAAGATTTTTATGGGAACATTAATGTACCCTTTAAAAAAGTAGGTTCACTGATCATTCCTTCGAGTGAGGAAATAGCATTGAACAACAGGGCGCGTAGTGCAAAATTGCGTGTCGCCAAACGCATATAGGGAATATAAAAACAAGCATCGTGAAAAACGGAATTTTAGATATTTTGAAAGGAAAGTTTTTGGTGAGCGACGACGCTCCCAAAAATTGGCTTTTTATCATTTTCGTCTCTTTTTTGGCCACCGTAATGATTGGAAGCAGTCATAGTGCAGATAGAAAAGTACACCAGATAGCTGCCTTGAACGAAGAAGTAAAAGAATTACGCAGTCATTTTATAGATGTGCACAAAGATGTGCAGCGTCTCAAATTAGAGTCGACCATTACAGATTCGGTATTAAAAAAAGAAATGTACCCATCCGAGGTACCACCAAGTAAAATTCGTGTAAAATCAGAAGTAGAATAAAGTGGCGGTAACCGATAAGAACATACTATCCCGTTTGTACATTGTAGCAGCATGCCTGTTCCTGTTTGCCCTTGCCGTAATGGTGAAGCTGGTAAGCATTCAGGTGGTCGATGGTGACAGGTATAGGGCATTGGCGACCGACCGTACATCTAAGATGTTCACGATTGTTCCTAATCGCGGAAATCTGTATTCGGACGACGGTAGTCTGCTGGCAACCTCGGTATCGCGTTATACCGTGCGTTTCGATGCGGTGACCGTGAGCGATGCTGACTTCAAGGAATTTTTAGTGCCACTTAGCAACGAATTGTCAAAATTATTTGGCAATTCATCCTCGCACTACCAACAATTACTGCGAAAGGCCAAGGAGAACCGACATAGATACGCTTTGATTGCCCGTAATTTGGACTATTCGGATTATATCGCGGTCAAGGAGTTTCCCTTGTTTCGTTTAGGGCCTTACAAAGGGGGGCTTATAATCGAGCAAAAAACGGTTCGCGAGCACCCACTAGGTAAAATTGCAGAACGCAGTGTTGGGTATGAGCGGGTAGATGAAAATGGATATTACACCCGGGTGGGGCTCGAAGGGGCTTTTGGGCAATACCTAAGAGGTACCGAGGGCAAACGATTAAAGCAGAAAATTGCAAAGGGACAATGGAAACCTATTGGGCAGGATAATATTGTAGAGCCCAAAGACGGGTATGACGTAGTTTCTACGATTGATATCAATATTCAGGATATCGCCCACCACGCTTTGCTAAAGCAGTTGGAATACTACAAGGCAGAACATGGTTCGGTAATCGTTATGGAGACGAAGACGGGAGAGGTAAAAGCCATTTCCAATCTCGGAAGAACTTCAGATGGGAAGTATTATGAGCGATTGAATTATGCTATTGGTGAATCGCACGAACCTGGATCTACCTTTAAGTTAATGAACCTGGTAGCGGCCTTGGAAGATAAGGTAATCGATACCAGCGATGTAATCGATACTGAAAAGGGTGTTTGGAAAATTTATAGACATCGAGTGCGGGATTCCAAGCATGGGGGCTACGGGAAAATATCCATAGGGAAGGCCTTTGAAGTATCCTCGAATACCGCTTTTGCTAAAATGATACATAACGGTTACAAACATGCCCCTGAGAAATATGTGAACCGCTTAATGGCAATGAGCCTACACAAAGAATTAGGTCTTCCTATTAAAGGAGAGGGCGTACCTGTTATTCGCTATCCTGGTGATAAAGGTTGGTCTGGGCTTTCTTTGGCCCAAATGGCCTATGGGTACGAGGTGGCCTTAACTCCGTTACAGACCCTCACATTTTATAATGCCATCGCAAATGATGGTGAAATGGTTAAACCACGGTTGATCAAAGAAGTACGAGAATGGGACCGTACCATTTTAAAATTTGAAAAAGAAGTAATCGACGAGGCGATCTGTTCAAAAGAAACGGCTTACAAGGTGCAAGAGCTGTTAAAGAATGTTGTTGAGAAAGACCATGGTACGGGTCATAAATTATATTCACCCAATTTTTCAATGGCGGGGAAGACCGGTACGGCACAGAAAAACTATGAAACGAAAGACAAGGATAAGTTGGGGTATATCTCGACTTTCGCAGGTTATTTTCCAGCAGAAAACCCCAAGTATTCCTGTATCGTAATCATTCATGAACCAGACAAAAGCGTGGGTTATTATGGGGCCGATGTTGCGGGACCTGTATTCAAATCGGTGGCTCAAAAAGTATATGCCAATTCTCCTTTAATAGATGAGGTGGAAATGCCGGGTGGTATCGATGAAAATCTTGACAATAGTTTTCAAAAGTATTATGCCGAAGCTCAGAAAATCTATAAGAAGGTGCCAAATGTAAAGGGTATGAGTGGTATGGATGCCATTTCGATTTTGGAAAACTTAGGATTGCAGGTAGAGATAAGAGGAAATGGCAAAGTAAGAAAGCAGTCCATTTCACATGGTACGGATATCGAAAAGGTAGATAAAATAGTATTGGAATTATCATGAAGTCGTTAAAAGACATATTGTATGGGGTAGGCCTCACCGCTGTAAGCGGCACCACGAATATGATGGTGAATGCCGTATGCTTTGATTCCAGAACTGTGGGAATGGATGATGTGTTCGTGGCGATCAAAGGTATTTTGACCGACGGGCATAAGTATATAGACCAAGCGATCAATAGCGGCGCCAAGGCCATTGTCTGTGAAGAGATGCCCGAAAAACTGGTCAATGAAATCACCTATGTAGAAGTTCGTAATGGGAACATCGCCCTAGCGGTAATGGCATCGAACTTTTACAACAATCCATCGAAAAACCTAAAACTGATTGGAATTACCGGTACCAACGGGAAAACTACGATAAGTAGTCTCCTATATCGGTTGTTCAAGAAGGCAGGATATAAAGTGGGCTTATTATCGACCATTAAAATAATGGTTGATGAACAGGAATATAAAACGACCCATACAACGCCAGATGCATTGACCATCAATCATCATCTAAACCTAATGAGCGAGGCAGGGGTCGAATACTGTTTTATGGAGGTCAGTTCTCATGGTATTGATCAAAAACGAACACAGGGTTTGGTATTCGAAGGAGCCATTTTTACCAATTTGTCACATGATCATTTAGACTATCATAACAGCTTTGCCGAGTATCGGGATACCAAGAAAACCTTGTTCGATGAATTGTCTAAAAAAGCGTTTGCGCTTACCAATATAGACGATAAGAACGGGCTGGTGATGTTACAGAACACTAGCGCGCGAAAGTATACTTATGCGCTCAAGAACTACGCGGACTATCGAGCCAAGGTGTTAGAGAATCAATTTGATGGGCAGTTATTAAAAATCAATGACAACGAGCTTTGGACAAAACTTATAGGATATTTCAATGCCTATAACATGCTGGCAATTTATGCAACTGCAGACCTTTTGGGTCTTGAGCGGTTCGAAGTGCTGCGATTATTAAGTGAATTGGATAACGTAGATGGAAGGTTTCAATACTATATATCGAAAGAAAAAATTACTGCCATAGTTGATTATGCCCATACGCCGGATGCACTAAAAAATGTGCTTGATACTATCAACACATTGAGAACTGGAAATGAAAACGTCATCACCGTTGTGGGGTGTGGTGGCGATAGAGACAGGTCTAAGCGTCCGGTTATGGGTCATATCGCTTCCGAGATGAGCAATAAGGCGATTTTTACTTCGGATAATCCGAGAACTGAACCGCCCCATTCTATCATTGAGGAAATGGAAGCTGGGGTAGAACCGCAGAATATAAAAAAAATAGTGTCGATAGAAAATCGCAAACAGGCCATCAAGACCGCCTGTCAAATGGCAATGGCGAACGACATCATTTTAGTAGCGGGGAAAGGACATGAAACCTATCAGGAAACCAATGGCAATCGCATAGACTTTGATGATTTTAAAATAGTAAGGGAGCTGTTGGTGGCGCTTGATAAATAAAAATAGAAAACCGTAAGAATGCTATATTACCTATTCGACTATTTAGAAAAACAGTACCAGTTCCCAGGTGCAAGCTTGTTTAGCTTCTACACCTTTCGGGCCGCTATGGCGGTGCTGTTCTCCTTGATAATTGCTGCAGCTTTTGGGAAACGTATTATTCTCTTTCTGCAAAAGAGGCAGATTGGAGAAACGATTCGAGACCTTGGGTTAGAGGGGCAAAAGCAGAAGGCGGGTACCCCTACTATGGGAGGGTTGATCATTATCATGGCGACCTTGATTCCCGTATTGCTGTTCTCCAAACTCGATAATATTTACGTTATCCTATTAATTGTAACCACTTTGTGGATGGGCCTCATTGGCTTTACCGATGATTACATTAAAATTTTTAAGAAAGATAAAGGAGGTCTTAACGGGCGTTTTAAGGTGCTGGGGCAAGTAGTGCTTGGTATGGCGGTAGGTGCGGTGCTCTACTTTCATCCCGAAGTGACGATGCGAGAAAGGAACACCACAAAAATCACAGATGACTTTAAGGTAGAACTTGTACAAGGCGAAGAAATTAGGTCTACCCGTACAACGGTTCCGTTTTTCAAGAACAACGAACTCGATTATAGCGAGTTCATCGCATGGGCAGGTGAAGGAGCTGTTAACTACGCCTGGTTGATTTTTATCCCCATCGTTATTTTTATTGTTTCGGGTGTGTCAAATGGTGCGAATCTTACCGATGGTATCGATGGTTTGGCGGGCGGTACTTCCGCGATTATTGTTTTCACCCTTGGAGTGTTTACCTGGATCTCGGGAAACTATGTGTTCTCTGATTATCTAGATATCATGTTTATTCCCAATGTTGCCGAGCTCGTCGTTTTTATTGCGGCCTTTTTGGGGGCCTTGGTCGGCTTTCTATGGTACAACGCCTTTCCTGCCCAAGTTTTCATGGGAGATACAGGGAGTTTAACGATCGGTGGGGTCATTGCGGTAATTGCCATTATCATCCGAAAAGAACTTTTGATTCCGCTATTGTGCGGTATTTTTTTCGCAGAATCATTATCAGTAATGATCCAAGTTGGCTATTTCAAGTATACGAAGAAGAAGTTTGGAGAAGGCAGGCGTGTTTTTTTAATGGCGCCCCTGCACCATCATTTTCAGAAAAAAGGATACCACGAAAGTAAAATCGTAACGCGATTCTGGGTAGTTGGGATCATTTTGGCCATCATCACTTTTGTGACTCTAAAGATTCGATAAAATGGCTTTTTTGGTGGTATTGGGAGGTGGTGAAAGCGGAGTAGGAACCGCAATTTTAGGAAAACAGAAGGGATATAAGGTATTTGTATCCGACAGAGGAGAGATTAAAAAAAAATATAAAAACGTTCTTGAACATTTTGAGATAGACTGGGAAGAAGGGAAGCATACCGAGGCGACCATTTTAAGTGGGGATCTTGTGATGAAAAGCCCGGGTATTCCCGATACGGTGCCATTAGTGGTGGCTTTGAAAGAACGGGGTATTCCTGTGATTTCGGAAATCGAATTTGCTTCGCGCTATACAGATGCGCTATTGGTTGGCATTACCGGTAGTAATGGGAAAACCACGACTACGATGCTAACCAACCATTTGCTGAAATCTGATGGAGCCAATGTGGGCATGGCAGGAAACATTGGCGATAGTTTTGCCAAGATGGTGGCCGAAAATAGTTTCGATTATTACGTGCTTGAAATTAGCAGTTTCCAATTAGACGGGATTGTTGATTTTAAACCGCACATCGCGATCATTACCAACATTACGCCTGATCATTTAGATCGTTATAATTATGAGTTCGATAACTATGTCGCTTCCAAATTTCGAATAACGGAAAATCAAACGGAAGATGATTATTTGATTTATGACGCCGATGATGAAGTGTTGGCCGATTGGTTAGAAAAGCACCCGGTAAAATCAAAATTAATACCCTTTTCCATCGAAAAACAGTTTCAGCAAGGGGCCTATCTCAAGAACAACGAAATCGAAATAACAACAGCCAATAATACTATAACTATCATGAAGGAAACCCTCGCCCTAGAAGGAAAACACAATTTGAAGAATACCATGGCCGCTGCAACCGCTGCAAAATTGGTAAGTATTCGCAAGCAGACAATACGCGAGAGTGTAATGAATTTTCAAGGAGCCGCCCATAGATTGGAAAAGGTTTTGAAAATACATCATGTACAATATATCAATGACTCAAAGGCCACAAATGTAAATGCAACTTACTATGCCTTAGATAGTGTATCATCGCCCACAGTATGGTTGGTTGGCGGGGTAGATAAAGGCAACGATTATCGGGAGCTGATGCCCTTGGTTCGCGAGAAGGTCAAAGCGATTATCTGCTTGGGAAAAGAAAATACGAAACTCAAGGAGACCTTTGGGAACGTAGTGGATCTTATGGTAGAAACATTCGCGATGGAGGAGGCCGTAAAAGTGGCCTATAAGATAGCAGAACGCGGTGATACTGTTTTACTGTCGCCCGCCTGCGCCAGTTTCGACTTGTTTGAAAATTATGAAGACCGTGGTGACCAGTTTAAAGAAGCAATTAAAAGTTTATAATGCTCGATTTATTCAATAAGATAAAAGGTGATAAAGCCATTTGGGCCGTAGTGGCGCTCTTGGCCTTGTTCTCATTTTTACCGGTGTACAGTGCAAGTAGCAATTTGGTATATGTGGTAGGGAAGGGTACCACCATTGGGCACTTATTGAAGCATGCTTTTTTATTGGTGTTGGGCTTTGGCATTATTTATGGGGTACATCGGATACCCACCCATTTTTTTAAAGGCTTGTCTTTGATCGCCTTACCCATAGTATTAGTGCTATTGGCCTTTACCTTGGCCCAGGGTACTACGATTGGGGGTGCCAATGCTAGCCGGTGGATAAGCGTTCCCTTTGTGGGAATCAGTTTTCAGACCTCTAACCTGGCTTCGGTGGTTTTGATGATTTATGTGGCGCGGTATCTCACCAAAATAAAAGATCAGGTAATTACATTCAAAGAAAGCATACTGCCCTTATGGCTACCGGTTTTTCTCGTATTGATACTGATTTTGCCTGCCAATTTCTCCACGGCGGCCATTATTTTTTCAATGGTATTGTTACTTTGTTTCTTAGGAGGGTATCCATTGAAATACTTGTCAGGGATTGTAGCTACCGGGTTGTTGTGCCTTATTCTATTCATTCTAACGGCCAAAGCACTTCCTGATTTATTCGAAAACCGAGTGGATACATGGGAGAAAAGGATTACCAGTTTTACAAACGGTGAAGACTCAGAAGCAGATTACCAAATAGAAAAAGCGAAAATTGCAATTGCTACAGGAGGCATTGTCGGCAAGGGCGCCGGTAAAAGCATACAGAAGAATTTCTTGCCGCAAAGTTCCTCAGATTTTATATATGCTATTATTATAGAGGAGTATGGTTTGGTAGGGGGTTTTGCCTTAATGTTTTTTTACTTGCTGCTGCTTTTTCGAATTGTGGTAGTTGCTAATGGGAATACCACCATTTTTGGAAAATTATTGGTTTTGGGAGTCGGGTTGCCAATCGTATTTCAAGCACTGATCAATATGGCCGTTGCGGTAGAGTTGTTTCCTGTAACCGGGCAGACGCTACCCCTTATTAGTAGCGGCGGAACCTCTAGTTGGATGACCTGTTTGGCTATCGGCATTATTTTAAGCGCCAGTGTCAAAGAAACAGCAAAAAGCAAAAAAAGTAGTAGTGGAATAATTAAAAATAACCCTTTAGAAATTCTAAGTGGGCAACTATAAGTTCATACTTTCTGGTGGGGGTACGGGAGGTCATATTTATCCGGCCATAGCCATTGCGAATGAGTTAAGGCGACGACACCCTCAGGCAGAGTTTCTTTTTGTCGGGGCAAAAGACCGAATGGAGATGGAAAAGGTACCGCGGGCCGGGTACCCCATAGAAGGTTTATGGATTACCGGGTTACAACGGAAACTAACCCTTAAAAATTTAATGTTTCCTTTTAAGTTAATAAGTAGTTTGATCAAAGCAAGAGCCATAGTATCCAAGTTTAAGCCCAATGCCGTAATCGGCACTGGAGGCTTTGCCAGTGGTCCTCTATTGGGGGTTGCTTCAGGACGCCGTATTCCCTGTGTCTTGCAAGAACAAAATTCCTATGCAGGAATTACCAATAAGTTGTTAAAGAACAGAGTGGCCAAAATTTGTGTCGCTTATGACGGCATGGAGCGTTTTTTTCCTGATAACAAGATTGTGAAGACGGGAAATCCGGTACGGGAAGATTTAGTTGAAATCAAAGCGGATCAAAAAGAAGCTTTGGAGTTTTTCCAATTAGATCTAACTAAAAGAACCTTGCTTATCCTAGGTGGGAGTTTGGGTGCTAGAAGAATCAACCAGCTAATTGAAAAAGAACTCAACTATTTTGAGTCGCTGGGTATTCAACTGGTATGGCAATGTGGTAAGCTCTATTATGAAACGTATAAAAAATATAATTCAGAGTATGTGAAAGTAGTCGATTTTCTAAATCGAATGGATTATACTTATGCAGCGGCCGATATAATTATATCAAGAGCGGGGGCCGGATCGGTATCTGAATTATGTATTGTTGGGAAGCCCGTAATTTTTATCCCCTCTCCCAACGTATCTGAAGATCATCAAACAAAAAATGCAGAAGCCCTAGTGAATGAGGAAGCTGCCTTGTTATTGAAAGAATCACAATTGGAGACAGATTTCGAGACCGTTTTTTCCAAGCTCAATGAATCAGAGGTAGCGCAAGTTGCGCTAGGAGAAAATATCAAGAAATTGGCCTTGCCAGACGCAACAAAGCATATTGTTGATGAAATTGAAAAGCTCTTATAAGGAAAAGCCAATGGCTGTTTCCTCGAAGACAGGGCAGTAATTTGTAAATGGATTAAAAATAAATAAATGAACTTGAATACCATACATAACGTCTATTTCATCGGTATCGGAGGTATCGGTATGTCTGCTTTGGCACGCTATTTCAGGTTTATAGGCAAGCAGGTGGCTGGCTATGATAAAACTGAAACGCCACTGACGCAAGAATTGGTTTCGGTGGGTGTTGACATTCATTATGAAGATCGTTTGGAGTCTATTTCTTCGGCTTATTTGAACAACGAAGATACCTTGGTGGTATATACCCCCGCAGTGTCATCGCAGCACTCCGAGTACCAGTATTTCTTGAAGCACGATTTCGATATTAAGAAACGCTCAGAAGTTTTAGGCCTGATTACCGAAAGCACCTTCTGTTTAGCCGTAGCTGGCACGCATGGCAAGACGACCACCTCTTGTATTCTTGCCCACTTGCTTAAGGAGGCAGGTACGCCTCTTACTGCTTTTCTGGGCGGGATCTCAGAAGATTTTAACAGCAACTTTCTTTTTCAAGGCAACGAATATTCGGTAGTAGAGGCCGATGAGTTCGACCGTTCTTTTTTGCGTCTTTCGCCTAATATTGCTTGTATCACCTCGATGGATTCCGACCATTTGGATATTTATGGTAATGTTGGTGAATTGCATAAGTCGTTTAGAGATTTCGTGGGTCGCATAAAACCGGGGGGTACCCTTATTGTACGCAACGGTTTGCCAATAGATGGCATTACCTATGGTATTGAAGATGATTCGGATTATTGTATCCGAAATTTAAGAATAGAACATGGTACCTACATATTTGATTTGGAAACTCCCGATACCGTTCTAACGGGAGTTAAATTTAACAAACCGGGCAGGCACAACCTGCTCAATGGTCTTGTCGCTTTCGCAATGGCGGTACAAACAGGTTCCCCGGTGAACCGCCTAGCGGACGCCTTGCAAACCTTCAAAGGAGTGCAACGACGTTTTTCATATAAAATAAAGTCAGATGATTTTGTTTTTATAGATGATTACGCTCACCACCCAACCGAGATAGATGCGGTTTATCAAGCGATCTCGGAAATGCATCCTGCAAAAAAAGTGTTGGTTATTTTTCAACCCCATCTGTATTCAAGAACGCAGGACTTCGCAGATGATTTTGCCAAGAGTCTTTCGAAGTTCGATAGCATCTTGCTGTTAGATATTTATCCCGCTAGGGAAGAACCGATTGCGGGTGTCAACTCTGAATGGCTTTTGGCCAAGATTACCAATACAAATAAAGGGTTAGTTGAAAAATCGAACCTCATAAAAGAAATAAAAAAACAAAACCCGGAGATCCTAGTTACTTTGGGTGCAGGTGATATCGGCTTGGAGGTCACAAAAATAAAAAGGGAATTGGAATATGCGAATTAATTGGAACTACATAAAATTGTTGGCACTAGTCTTAATAATCGGGGGACTCTATGCATTCTCGGGTATTCGGAACCAGCAAAAGAGAATAGACGGAATGCACGTTGAGTTTGTCGGAGACCAGAATCTCTACATAGATCAAGACATGGTTAATAAATTGTTAATACAAAAATTCGGTGGGCTCGAAAACCTGCCCAAAGAAAAATTAGTTTTGAATGCGATGGAGAAGGCCGTTGAGGCCAACAAAATGGTGAAAAGTGCCCAAGTTTATCTTACTGTAGATGGTGAACTTACGTCCAAAATTGTTCAACGTAAGCCAATCGGACGAATAGAAGGGGACTCAAAGTTCTATATGGATGATGAGGGGAATCGTATGCCCTTGTCTGCCATTCATTCGGCTCGTGTGCCTATTATTACAGGTAAAATAACAGGTGAGAGTTTAGAAGATGTATATGAAATTCTGAAGTATATCAATGAAGATGATTTTCTTAGAAAGAATGTTATCGGTATACACATTGAGGATATAGAGGAATACCAATTGAAATTTCGAATGGAGAATTTCGTGGTGCATCTAGGAAGTATTGAAAATCTAGAGCAAAAATTTAGCAATTTCAAGGCCTTTTATACGAAGGCTAGAAAAGATGAAACCTTGGAAAATTTTGCCATGGTGAATTTAGAGTTTAACAATCAAGTAGTGTGCACCAAAATTTAAGATATGGAAGTAGGTAATTACTCAGTCGGATTAGATATCGGTACTACGAAAATCGTTGCCATTATCGGAAAAAAGAACGAATATGGTAAGATCGAGGTACTTGGTATCGGGAAATCTAAAAGTTTGGGGGTTCATAGAGGGGTGGTAAACAATATTACGCAAACTATCAAATCTATTCAGCAGGCAATAGAAGAGGCCGAGTTAAATTCCGGTCTTAAAATTGGTTCTGTAGTGGTCGGTATTGCAGGGCAGCATATTCGTAGTCTACAGCATAGCGATTACATTACCCGAGCCGATTCTGAAGAGGTTATCAATGAAGATGATTTAGATACCCTTTGCAATCAGGTGTACAAATTGGTAATGCTTCCCGGAGAAGAAATCATTCACGTATTGCCACAAGAGTACAAAGTGGACGGACAGGCTGAAATTAAAGAACCTATTGGGATGTATGGGGGTCGGCTTGAAGCCAATTTTCACGTAGTGGTAGGGCAGGTGTCATCCATTAAAAATGTCGGCAGGTGTATCAAGAGCGCAGGTCTCGATTTAGGGAACATTACCTTGGAGCCCTTGGCATCTTCCGAAGCGGTCTTAAGCAAAGAAGAGAAAGAGGCAGGAGTAGCCCTGATAGATATAGGTGGTGGTACTACCGACTTGGCCATTTTTAAAGATGGCATAATTCGGCATACCGCCGTTATTCCTTTTGGAGGGGGCGTGATAACAGAAGATATTAAAGAAGGCTGTTCTATCATCGAAAAACAGGCCGAACTTTTGAAAATCAAATTTGGATCGGCCTGGCCTGGTGAAAACAAGGATAACGAAATTGTGTCCATTCCAGGATTACGCGGAAGGGAACCAAAGGAGATTACCTTGAAAAACCTATCTAAGATTATTCATGCTAGAGTAGTGGAGATTATCGAACAAGTGTATGTTGAAATCAAGAATTATGGGCATGAAGAGCAAAAAAAGAAATTGATTGCAGGGATTGTTTTGACCGGCGGCGGAAGTCAATTAAAACACTTAAAGCAATTGGTAGAATATATCACGGGAATGGACACAAGAATAGGATACCCCAATGAGCATTTGGCGGGCGATTCCGATTCTGAAATTGCGAGCCCGTTATATGCAACGGCTGTAGGTCTTCTTATGAATGCAGTTCAAAACGAGGCAAAAGAGGCCTTGGAAACAGAAAGCTCTGAAGAAATTTTAGAAGAAGAAGGAGAATTGGTAATGGCCGGAGAAGAATCGGAAACGATCCAACGCCCAAAACAAAAAAAAGAACGCAAATCGGTTTTTGACAAATGGTCGGAAAAACTGAAAGACTTTTTAGACAATGCGGAATAGCCTGTTGGGTATTCTTAATGTAGTATTCATCAATTAAAATTAAAACCAGTAAAAATATACTATGAGCAACAACACGGAATTTGAAGGAATCGCTTTTGATCTTCCCAAGCATCAGAGCAATGTAATTAAAGTAATCGGCGTCGGGGGGGGTGGTAGCAATGCCATTAACCATATGTTTCAATCTGGTATCAATGGGGTCGACTTCGTCATCCTAAATACCGATTCACAGGCATTGGAGAATAGTTCGGTGCCAAATAAGATACAACTTGGTGTTTCGCTAACCGAAGGCTTGGGGGCCGGTGCGAACCCAGAAGTAGGAGAACAAGCCGCCATCGAGAGCATGGAGGAAATTAAATCAATGTTGGATACCACCACAAAAATGGTGTTCATTACTGCCGGAATGGGCGGGGGAACAGGTACTGGTGCTGCCCCTGTGATTGCGAAACAGGCAAAAGAGATGGATATCCTTACCGTGGGGATTGTTACCATGCCTTTTCTGTTCGAAGGAAAAATGCGTTGCCAACAAGCGCAATTGGGTATTGAAAAGTTGCGTTCAAATGTTGACTCATTAATAGTAATCAATAATAACAAGCTTCGCGAGGTATACGGAAATCTTGGTTTCAAAGCCGGCTTTTCAAAAGCGGACGAGGTCTTAGCAACTGCCGCAAAGGGTATTGCCGAAGTAATTACCCATCACTATACACAGAATATTGACCTTAGGGATGCCAAAACTGTACTTTCAAATAGTGGTACGGCAATTATGGGGTCCTCAATTGCTACAGGTTCCGCTAGGGCCAACGAGGCGATTATGAAGGCCTTGGATTCGCCCTTGTTGAATGATAATAAGATTGCAGGAGCCAAAAACGTTTTATTGCTCATTGTTTCAGGTTCGCAAGAGATTACTATCGATGAAATTGGTGAAATCAATGATCATATTCAAGTAGAAGCAGGCCATGGAGCCAATATTATCATGGGTGTGGGAGAAGATGAAGATTTGGGAGAATCGATTGCTGTAACCGTGATTGCTACGGGGTTTAATGTTGATCAACAAGATGATATCGTAAATACCGAGTCGAAGAAAATTATTCATACACTCGAAGATGAGCAGCGTGCTGTACAAAATTTAAGTGCAACGGGTACAGGTACTGTGGTGCATCAATTGGTCGAAGAACCAGAAGTACAAACGATGGAGGAGCCTACGGTAAAATACGTATTGGAAGAAGATGAAGAATTGGGGATGGATTTGATTCCGACCAACAATTACATCAAGAATTTTAATGTTTTTTACGAAGAGGTAATCGAGGAGGTAGTAAAGGTCGAGGTACAGGAAGATGATTTTATTATCATCGATTCTACCAATGTGCTCAATGATATTGAAGTGATTGATCCAGAGGAAGTGGTCGCAAGTAAAGAAGAAGATCAGTTTGCGATTAGTTTTGATATGCCTTTGGCAAAAAATGAGAATCATGAGGAACCAGAAAATGTGGTCACCTTTAGTTTGGATGAAGAGGTAAAAGACATCAACGTAAAAGATCATGTAGAGGTTATTCCGGTATTGGAGTATAACAAGAACGGGGAAACACGCTACAGCTTGGATGATTATATGGAGCTGGAAAACCAGCTTACCGGAGCCAAATCTAAAGCAGAGGAGTTCGAACCTAAAATTGTAGAGGAAGAGTTGGTTTTCGAAAAGAAAACCATGGAAGTTGTTGATACGGCCGAGACGGCCGCAGAAGAAGTGGACCCGATGGATAGTCCTATTGAGGCTTTGTTAAAAGAAAGAGCGGATGAGCGTAGAAAGAAGTTAAAAGACTTTAACTACAAATTTCAAAATAACATCAACAGTATCGAAGAGATAGAGAAAGAACCTGCCTATAAAAGACAGGGAGTTGATTTAAGCGAGAAACCAAGAGAGAACAAGGTTTCCAGAACTACCTTGAGCGAAGATAGCAATGATGATATCCAATTGCGTTCTAACAATTCGTTCTTGCATGATAACGTGGATTAGCTAAAAGTTCCTCATAAATTTTGAACCCCGACTGCAAGTGTTGGGGTTTTTTATGGCATTAAAAGATGATTTTTTGGCTGTTGATTAAAGAGTTTAAGGGAGTTCTTTATATATTCGCAGTCCAATTAAAAAACGATGGGCTTACAAGACAAAGTAATGGAACAAATGAAGACTGCGATGAAGGCTAAGGACAAGGTTGCCTTAGAATCGTTGCGGGCTATTAAATCTGCTCTATTATTGGCCCAAACAGATGGCAGTGCAGGAGATGGCCTGTCGGAAACCGATGAGGTTAAGTTGGTTCAAAAGTTGGTAAAACAACGAAAAGATAGTGCCGCTATTTTTATAGAGCAAGGGCGCAATGATTTGGCAGAACCAGAATTAGCGCAGGTAGCGATTATTGAACAATTTTTGCCTACCCAACTAGGAGAGGCCGAAATTGAGAAAGCTGTGATAGCTGTAATTGAGGCTACAGGTGCAGCAGGTATGAAAGATATGGGCAAAGTTATGGGAATGGTCTCCAAACAATTGGTTGGCCAAGCCGATGGGAAGACCATATCGAATATTGTAAAAAGTAAACTAGCATAATATTGACAGCGTGGTGCCCCGAAAAATCGGAATAATGGAGCGCATCAAATAGTAATGACGGCCGCGTGGCGCAACTGAATAGCGCATCAGATTTCGGCTCTGAGGGTTGGGGGTTTGAATCCCTCCGCGGTCACTACAAGCAGAAAACCATGCCTTTTAGGCGTGGTTTTTTGTTTTGCGGAAAAATCATGGTGATAACCTTGAAGTTTTGGAGCAAAACAAAGAACCAGGGCGTTGGCCTTTTTCCTCAGTATCCGCAGGCCGACTCATTCCTCATATCTGATAGTAAAGAAAAAGTAACTGCTCAAGCAGTTTTAAAACATTATCAGACTATACATTCAAAAGACTAATCTTTTATCTTTTTTGATTTGTTCCTGTTTCAAATGGGGCTCTAGAATAGAATGGTTTAAAGAACTTTTCTATGCTTCTTGTAGCTTGAAAAAACTCGAAAGTAATAAGCTTCACCGACCAGGGGTGCTATTAGGATTTGCAAAATCAACAACCTAACCAACTGTTATTTTTTTGCAAGTATTTTGGTTGATTTGTGTTTTTACACTATTTTATGTGTATAAAATCCTTCAATATAGCATAAAAAATTCCTTCCTTCTTGTTTTTTTCATACATTAAAAATGTAATCGTTTTGCACAAAAGATTATAAATGTTAACCCTTTAAAATCATTATTATGAAAAAAAATTTAATCTCGAATTTAAAGAAGGAACTGGATGTATTGTCCAGCGAAGAAAAAAACGCTCTTGAAGGTGGTGCATCTTCTAGAAGAGGATTTGTTTACGGTGACGGATGTTGTCGCCCTTGGTTTGGACAGCCTCCAATTAACTGTAACTACCCTACAGGATATTCAGGTCCTTGTTAAAAGACGATTTTTCAAATTTATACTAAAAAAGTATCGAAGAGGTTCACTTTTCTTTGATACTTTTATTTCTTCAAATATCCCGGTATGTTGTAAAAATCGTACAAGACTTTTGGAGTGTCCCAAGCTTTAAGTCATCTTATTCTATACAAAACCGAAGCTCGGGTGGTTGGCTTAATTCACTTTACAACTGCTTTAGTTGGGCCTATAGAAGTCTTCAATTTAAGAAATTTTAGAATGAAGTACAATTGGTTAAGGATACAAGAGGAAAAGAGATCTTAATAGATTTATTAGAACCGCCGATATTGATTGTCTTAGTAGTTGTGACTCGAATATGTTGTCAATAGAAGAACTTCGCGGAGCTGATAAATACCCAGATTTACGAACTTGATAATATAACCAAGTGTTAGTTTTTGTAGCTATTCTTAAAAATTTGTGTTTTAAATACTTTAAATAGGTGAAAACTGTCATATATGTATAGAAAATACTTTGTTTTATGTATTTTTTCATACATTAGGATGTAGTCTTTTGCGCAAAAGGTTGTAGATTTTAACACTTTAAATTATTACTTATGAAGAAAAACTTGATTTCGAACTTGAAAAAAGAGCTGGATGTTTTATCCAGTGAAGAAAAAAACGCTATTGAAGGTGGTGCATCTTCTAGAAATGGATATGTTTATGGTGACTGTTGTTGTCGCCCTTGGATAGGACAGCCTCCTATTAACTGTAACTGGCCTGCAGGATATTATGGTCCTTGCTAGAAAGCTATTTTAAAAATTTATATTGAAAAAGTATCAAAGAAACCCAGTTCTCTTTGATACTTTTACTTCTTCAAATACCCCATTATGTTTTGAAAATCGTACAAAGCTTTTGGAGTGTCCCAAGCTTTAAGCCATCTCATTCCATACAAAATCGAAGCTCGGGAGGTTGGCTTGATTCAGCCTACAACTACTTTAGTTGGGCCTATAGTTGTCTTCAATTTAAAAAATTTTACAACGAAGTAGAATTGGTTACGGATACGAGAGGAAAAGAGATCTTAATTGATTTATTGGAGCTTCCCTATACCAATTTTACCACACATCTTGATTGTCTTGGTAGTAGTGACCCGGATTTATGGGCGATTGGAAAATTACACGCCTATAAGTTACAGGATACACCATTTATCCACGCCGATGGCGATGTGATCATATGGGAGCCATTTTCTTCAAGTTTAGAAGAATCTGATTTAATTGCGCAAAATGTAGACCAGGACTTCGAATTTTATCACGACACCTTATCGCAAATAGAGACACATTTTACATACATCCCTAAGGTCATGCCAAAATATCTTGGTAAGAACAATAATGAAGTGTTTTCAATAAATGCGGGAATTATTGGGGGCAGACGAACAGATTTCTTTAAGCACTATGTGGAGGAGGCGCTTCTTTTTATTCATAAAAATGGTCATCACTTGGATAAGATTAAAAAGGGGAAGTTCAATACCATTTTTGAACAATACCTTTTTGCATGCATTGCGAGATCTCAAAATATCAAAGTCAACTATTTTCACAACACACCGGTAAATGACTATACTGAATTTGTGGATATTACGAACATTCCTAAAAAATCAAAATACTTTCACCCAGTAGGGCTTTTTAAAAAGGAGGAGCATATTGCCCGAGAATTGGAATACAGGTTCCGAATGGACTATCCTGAGCATTATTTTCATATCGCCGATTTATTGACAAAAAGGTATATATAATTGTATTATGCTCAAAAAAACCAAAGATATCTTAAATGATGATTTAGCCGAGTATGTGATGTCAAACATTAATGGTTCGGTTAAAGGTGATGACCCTACCATGGTTCATGATTCCGGTATTTATAAAAAAATACACTTTCTACTAAAGTATTATCAAGCATCAAACAGTCAAGTGTCATTGGACAAGGCCATTTCGTTAACTGAGATGATAGTTCACCTCTGGTGTCAAAACAAATCCTACCATTGTGGTTACCAAGGAGGAAGGGGGCAAATAACCCAAGTATTGTTACGACTCTATGAACAAACTGGAAATGATTTCTTTTTAGACCATGTAGAAAATGTCTTTCTCCCTCATATAGCATCATTTAACAAGTGTTCCCGCAGCTGTAATAATTTTTTTGAAGGTAGGGCGGGAGTACTATTCAATTTGCTGCATTTTTATCAATATAGGAGCGGTAATGAAATTGTGCCCGAATTGATTTCAGACCTTATCCAGACAATCCTGGGGAACATCATCATTGATCTACAAGGAAACTACCATGTTAGCAATCTTGGTACAAAAAATACCAACGGCTTTGGCTTTGGGACGAGCGGAATTGCCTATGTACTTGATGTTATTTCACAGGCCACTAGTCAAGAGTTTTATAAAGATGTTTCTATAAGACTGATTCATACAGAAGACTTGTACTTCAATAAAACAATCAAAAACTGGATTCATGAACCGGCCAGATTGCACGACTATGAATCGTACGTTCGGAACAAGGAGCGTTTTAAAGATGGGGAACCAGCACCTGTTTTTCTGGATGATTCGTTCCTGGACACGGGAAAATCAGGAATGTCGTCGGTACGGGAAAAGCTAACAGGGGATCGCTTGCAGGGAAGTGAAAATATGGAACCTTCCGTGGAAGAGAAATATGAAGACGCCAATAGCACGAAAGCTTACAAAGATGTTATTGATGGAAGAAAAATTTCAGAATCTGACCTTTGTGAACTTCTAGATTTTCTTTATGAAGATCAATGTGATTTAACCAAGGGTAATTCCTCTTACAGATTTCCGCTGATACCGGCAGAAGAGGCTAGCATCAGCTTAAACAGTACTCCATCATTCCATCAATTAAATGAACAGTTTTTTAATACACATTATAGCGTTTCTCGGCAATTTTTGAGTACGTATTGCCCGTTTCTCCTGGATGAATTCTTTAAATCCCACAATGAACTTGTTCTGGGGGTTTTGGAAACGTATATTTTTGAAAACGGAAAACTTGACAGTGCAAAAGGTGATTGGATTAAAGAAATACTATCTTTTGAAAGCGTTCTTCTTCGGTTAAAGCATCTTAATGGAAAGGATGCCTTTGAGGAAACAAAGCAGGTATTCGAATTCGAAAAAGCCTGTGAAATCCTCGAAAAATCGGATGAAGAAATTATAGAAGCTACTTTTACAATACACCCTAAGGTTGTTATTAAAAACCTATCAAAACCTTGGATAGATGTGCTGTGGTTCAATCGTCCGTTGGAAGAAATCGTACAGGAAGAAGAAGCACCTGAGATTGCCGTAAAACTGAATTATCGTCTTTTTGATAAAAATCTCAGTTTTTGCCCCATAACTGGCTTTAACTATATCCTGAATGAATTCAAAGAAAAAACCACGCCTACAGAACTATGTTCTATGATTATGTCAGAGGAAGGTATGGAGGATACTGACGCTGAACTGATTCAGCGCATGGTATTGGAGAAAACGAAGCAGCTTATTAAAGGGGGCTTTGTGCTATCCGTATAATACGACTCAAATTACAAGATAAACAATTATGCAAACCCAAAACATTGAAAAGGTACTTGCTTCCTTAGGTGTACGGATAAGTAAGGGGAAACTTGCTGAAGTACAGCATCACCCCAAACAGGGGAGTATAGAATGTTTATCCCACTATTTAGATGCGCTGTATATCAACCATTTGATCGTAGACCTAAAACCCCAACAATTTGATCGTATCCCGTACCCTGCTATTGCCTATTGTCAAGAATCGAAATTTAAAGACGGATACTTTGTGGTTTTAAGGCAGGCCAATAACGAACAAGTACACTATGACCATCCAGAGAAAGGAGCGGTTTCAGAAGGCCTTGCAGCATTCCAAAAGGTATGGAGCGGCACCATACTGGTGTTGGAAATCACGGAGCAATCTGGAGAACGCAATTATGAGGAAGCAAGAAAAAGGGATTCCTTTAAAAATTGGGCGTTCTATATCCCCCTACTGGTCTTCTTGCTGCTATGCTCGGTTGCCGCAATGGCGTTTGCCTCCTCCGGAGAATGGCTATTGTCCGTACTAATTGTGCCTCTATTGGGAGGTGGTATGGTTTCTTTTTTGATTGTAAGAAAGGGGTTTGGAAAAAACGACCAATGGTCGCAACGGCTCTGTACGCTTGGGGTGGAGCGATCTATAGAGGGAGAAGACTCTTGTGATACGCTGATTTCCTCTAAGGCCTCCAAGCTTTTCGGCTGGTTGCCGCTTGGGGAACTGGGCGTTTCCTATTTTTTTGTTCAAATACTCTTATATATCACTTTCGTATGGGTAGGTGCGTCGTACCCTTATCCCGCAATTTTCTTCCTTTTTGGGATGGCGGCGCTCCCCATGGTACTCTTTTCGATTCTTTATCAGATAGCCGCGAAGACATGGTGTGCCCTTTGTCTTTTGGTTCAAGCCTTTGTCCTAATTGAATTAGCCTTGCTATATTTCGGTAATCCAGAATTCATATTTCTCGGGGATGTGGGGCTGGGTGATTTGGTACTTCCAGCATTCTTGGTTGTAGTTGCCATCGCCCTATGGGTTCCTTTGAAGTATGGGATGCAACGGGAACAGTTACATTCGGAAGCGAAAAAAGGCCTCTTTGATTTTAAGTACAATGCGGCACTTTTCTATGCGCATTTGGTGAGCTATGAGCGAAAGAACATGATACCCTTGCCCAACGACATCGTTCTTGGGGATCTAAATGCCCCAATTACTATGACCATGTACAGCAATCCTTTTTGCGAGCCTTGTACAGAACTGTATCCAGAAGTTTTTGCCCTGTTGGATTATTACGGGGAAGAGTTGAATATCTGTTTACGGTTTTTACCAGGGAAGAAAGCAGGAGATGATAAAGTAGTCTCGCATTTGCTTCAAATAAGTGCGTCTGCGAACATAAGGGAGGCCATAGAAACCTGGTATGCTACAAAGGAGTATGACCTATGGGCCCAGCAATACCCAAAAGAAGCGTTTCCCAAGGCAACAAACCATTTAAACGGAAACGAGGCACTTAAAATTCATAAGGAGTGGGCTACAAGCGAAAACATTCGGCATACCCCAATTTTTTACATCAATGGATATCTGTTACGGGCACCCTACAAATTGACCGACCTACAGCATTATATACGGTTTGTTGCCGATAAATTTGCTGGTGGGTGAGGTTTATTACTATGTTCTTTCGAATGTTGAATCACAATTAAAGTCCTCCTGACTTTGTTGCGGTTGCTAATAGCTAATTGCTAAACATGATGCGAAGTTGCAAAGTTTTAGAAATGGAATAATTCCAATTCTGAGGTTATTTCAGGGTTATGGAAGCCTATGGTTCTTTTTAATCCTTGGTTTCCTGCCCATTGGCTTCAACTTAAAACTTTCATCTTCATTCTCAATGCAAAAAACCGTTCCTAAGGACAGGTTTTTCAAGTACTTTACATAGGTGTCTAAAAAAAGTAAAAGTTCCTTTACATCTGGAACTACGATCCCTGAATCAATTATTTTTTTAAAAATATCGTTTTTGTCAATTTCTAAACCTATAAAACTAACAACTCCATTTTCCCAAACTTTACCAGATTTTACTCCTTTCAGTTTAAATGTACCATCCTCTTTTGACGGATACAGAAAATCACGGAATTCTTTTTCTGGATTTGCCAAATCAATTGGCGCTAACATTTTTTTTGTCCCCATTTTGTAAAGTTAAGTAGATTACTTCCATAGCCAAGGAGTATAAAACCCTTTGGCATGATGAATTTTATAGTGAAAATGGTTATCTAACAATCTCATATTCGAAGGCAAATCAGCTCCCCCAATCGACAAAGGAATCCTATGGTCTACTGAATGTCCAGGGGGTACATTCCCCTTCTGTAACCATTGATTCATCCATTTGGGGTACTTGCCAGAAGCTGCGGCATTCCTCAAAAATAATGATTTTTGTGCCTGACTCCTTATACTACCTGTGATAATACCATGAGTTTGTTTGTAGGCAGACCAAGCAGTACCTGCATCAGCTCTCGACGAGAATTGACCTCTAGTCATTTTCTGGAAACTATTCCAAGTATTAGCTTTTGGAGCTGCCTTACCTAAGTTACCGAGAACGCGAGGGCCACCCCTTAAGACAGCTCCAGCGCCAAAAGAAGCAAAGTGTTTTAACGATTTACTGTAATCTCCGTCTATAATGGCTAGGGTGCCATCTGCCAAATCTTGATATCCCGTTACAAAATTAAGCACTTCCATCGGACCTATATTGGAAGAGTTTTGTGGGGAGTATGTTGATTTAGAGCTCATCTCCTTCATGTTCTTTTGAAATATATACTTTGCAATGTTACCATCCCTAAGGGCACGCATTTGTGCGCCAAAATCCCCAGGATTATTAATAGCCGCTTGCCTTTGCGCTTCAGTTTCAAAACCATCTGCCCAATAAGGTTTTCCTTCTTGAAACGATTGGATGTATCCTTGTCTTTTGAAGTAAGCACTCCACATAGGGGCCGTGGCTTTTTCAACACTCTTAATGGGCATGTTTCCGTCGGGATCCGCCATTAAAATTGGATTGTTAAGGACATAATTATACGGAGAATAGCCATAAAATTCTTCTGCAAGATTGTCAATATTTGACCATCGAGCTAAGGTTGGGTCATAGTTTCTAGCACCGAAATCATATGTATTCAGCACTTCAAAGCTCTGGTCGAATTCTTTATTTCCCAATTTCCATTGCTTGGCAAAACTGTTTCCCAACGGAGAAGTTGTATCATTGTATCCTTTGTGTTTAAGCCCAAAAGGATAGTAATTGTTTTCTTCTAGAATTTCGGTTATACCATTGTTGTCGGTGTAACTGAGCCGAACATTTCCCAGGTTATCGGTATAGTTATAAATATATTTATAGTTTCCTCCTTCAACTGACACATAGCCTTCAGCGTTCGGAAAAAATTGTAATACGTTGTTCTCGTATACATAACCTGAAGCATACTCCGTTATTCTTCCCGTACTTAGTTCTTTTTTGAGTTTAGCACCATCTGCTGAATATTTGTAGTCTATAGTGCCACCGTTAACACCACTAATAGTAATCTTTGTAGGGAGGTTTAAATGGTTGTAAGTAACACTAGATATGCCCTTGTTGGCATCTGAAATCATGTTCCCATTGGTATCATAGGTGTATTCTACAGTGCTATTGGCACCATCTTTGAAGCCATCGTTCGCATTCCCTGAAGTACTAGTATCGTTTACAAAGGAGAGTTTGTTTGTTCCCCCTATATACCCTGGTGGGATATACCCAAAGATCAGGTCGTCCATTAGTCCTTCTTGACTCTGTCTTTTCAAGGCAGTAATATTTCCATTTTTATCGTAAGTAGCATTACTAAGATTATAGTTTCCTGTATTATCTACTGCACTCTTGATTCTATTTAAGTCGTCATAAGTATAATCATAAGTCTTTAGGGAATTATCTAGATTGGCGGTACGCCATTTGGTTTGTGAGATATTACCATCATATAGAGGATTTGTCCCTTCAGTGTAACCAATATTTAAGTTAAAGAGTTTTTCCACATGGGTGTCGGTCACATCATTAATATCGGTCAACCATCCTCTAATGTTGTATGCATAGTTTACATCCTGTAAGGGGTTGACTTTTGTGCGCCCCACTTTTTTGTTTCTTAATTGTCCAATTCCGTCGTAGGAGTTATGAAAAATCATCTCAGTATTTCCTGCAACCTCATGTCGTTGCTTCAATATGCGATTTGAGTGGTCGTAATCCGTTTTGTTGATGGATATAATCGGAGATTCCCCATTTTTTTGATGAGAGGTTTCTGTTAAGACGACTTTTCCAGCAAAATCAAGCTTTGTTTCTACTATGTCAGTTGTGTTCGAATAAGCATTTTGAGACCGCGAGTAGATCGGTCTTCCTTTTGAATCGTACGCGGTTAGAGAAACAATCCAATCGTTGGTTTCCAAAACCCGCACTTTACTTACAGTCGGTAATCCTTTGACATCTGTAGCTAAAACTTGTTCTTGAATATTTCCTAAAGGTTTCGAAATACCATCTCTTGAAGTATTGTAGTTGTCGTAGTAATTCACCGTATGTAATTCGGTAATGTTGTTTAATGAAGGGTACCCGCCGTTATCATAATAAACCGATTGGCCATCAATAGTTGTCCCAGTTCCAATTTGGTTAGTCCATTGCGTGCTATAAGAATCTACGGCATTCTGTACGCTGGATCGGTCTCCGCCACTGGCAAAGCCCGTGTAAGCTATACGTTCAAAGGCATCATATTTGGTAAATAACCATGGATTTTGAGAATCTTTTGTCATGATTTGCTGGTCTAATTTGTTATAAACAAAATACTCCCAGCTTTTACCTGGCACTTTCTTTTCTATCAGCCTATTTTTTTTGTCATACCTATATTGATAGCATAGCTCGCTCATCTGGGTGTTACCCACGCTAGCTGTAGTACTAATATTTATCTTTGGGGGAATGACAAAAGTTAAATTTCCAAGGTCATCATAGACATAATATGTGTCATGAGCTAGTTCGTTATTGAAGGAGCGCTTAAGAATCAGGCGTTCTTCTTTATCGGTATATTCTTCGATCGTAAAATCTCTACCGAGGTTCCAGTTCTCATCTTTTACTATATTTTTACGTAGTTCCCCAGCTTGATAATAGGTTGTGCCGCCAGATAACTTTGGTAACTCGGTAGTACTACCTTCAAAAATGACGGTAAAGAGAACAACATCATTTTCATCATTAATGTTGTATTCGAATCGAGTTTCATGACCTGAACTTAATTGCCAAATTTCTCCTGGAGCCGCTTGCTTTGAAACGCGGTTAAGAGGGGATGATTCATATTCATTCTGGGAAAAAGGGTTAGGGGTTGCGCCAATATCAGCAGGATAATTTGCTTGATAATAGCTTATGGTTGGGGCCTCTGCATTACTTCTGTAAGTACTGGATGCATTATCCCCCTCAAAAGGTAAATAACCCTTGGCTTGACGTCCATAAGGATCATATTCTATATGAGTAACAATGTCTTTTGCTTCTTGTGAAGCTTTAGCCTGTATTTGTTGAACGGGTCTTCCGATAGCATCAAAATATGTAATATGCTCTATAACATCCTTTTCATGAACAGGACTAAAACTGCTCATAGGGCTATGGTACTCTCTTGTTAGAATGTAATTCTCATCACTGAGACTAATGCTTTGATAAGCAATCGGAATTTCATCACCTTCCTCGCTATTATCAACATCATCTTTTCTCGTAATAGAGAAACCATTTAGATTGGGGTTCTCTACTACCCCAGCGATGGTAAGGTCCAATTGACCATCAGTCACCTCTATATTCTCGTGAACAAGTATTGTAGGTTCGTTCGTGCCCGAAGTATGTGTATAGAGATCGAAATCATCTTCTACAAGGGTGCCTTCTATAGTAATGTCTTTTACACGTTTGTTCGCACCGGCTGCTGGGGCGTACGATACTACACCGAACCAGAGCTCGTTATGGTAGGTCTCAACGGTATAGACACCGTTCTCGACCGGTACGGTAATATCAAGTGTACCAGAGGTCGCATAACGTTCAGATTGGAAAAGATCGCCCGAAACGATATCGTTGTTGTAAACGTTGCCGCTAGAATTGTTGGTCGTGAAAAGTGACTGCTCACTTAGGTAGGTACTACCTTGATAGGTAACGGTATCCCCCCCGACATTGATATAGATATTGGTTCCTCCTGCATCGGTTCGCTCGATGGAGATTGCAGAAAGATTGGGGTTGTCTATATTTTTGGTCAGCGAAAGGTTCAAGGTACCATCCGTGACCGAGATACCCGTGAAGTCATTCATTATAGGGTTACCTATCGGGTTGCTGTTCGCAATGTTGGTGGCCGCAAGATCGAAATCATCTTTCTTGAGCACCCCTTCTACTGAAATATCGAAGACCCTCTTACCGGCGGCAGCTGGCGAGGCATTGGGATGTTTTCCGAACCAAAGCTCGTTATGGTGTGTCTTTACGGTATAGGTGCCGTTAGGTACTGGAATACCATAGGTGAGTTCAGACTTGCTGGGCTGCATATAACGTTCGGACTTGAATATTGCTTCCGTACTTGCATTGTTATTAGTAAAGGTGCTACTTGCACTAGGACCAGTGCCAACATCACCTGAATATAGGTCGCCAAGGAAGGTATGGCCCTCCGAGCTTCCCGCATTGATATGGATATTAGTACTGGGGCCTACCACACTAATGCCTGCTACATTTGCTCGTTCTACCGAAGCATCAAAATCGATATTTAGGATACCATCACTTCCCACGCTAACGTTCTCGAAGGTATTGGTATATGGGTTGTTTTGGTTCTTTACATAAAGATCGAAATCGTTGATTTTGAGTACCTCTTCCACTGAAATATCGAATACACGCTGGCCTGCCGAAACCACTGGGGGTGCTGTAAGGGATTTGCCGAAGTACAGTTCGTTGTGGTGCGTTTGCACGGCATAGGTCTGGTTCGGGACCACCGGAATAGTGTATGAGAGGGTTCCTCCGGCGGAGGTGGCGTAACGTTCACTTGTGAACATCGCAGATACAGGTGTTACATTGCTGTATACAGATGAGCCCGAGTTATTGGTCAACAAGACAGTGGCTTCCGAGACATAGGCCTTATTGTCATAGCTCACTGTCGGACCGCCGGCATTGATATATATATCGGTTCCACCCGTATCAGAACGTTCTATGGCAATTCCTGATATATTGGGGTTCTCGATGTCCTTAACAAGAGAAATGTTCAAGATACCGTCTGTTACTGCGACGTTTGTAAATTCAAGGGTGATAGCGTTACCGATAGGGGCACCATTGGCGATATTAGTAGCGGCTAGGTCGAAGTCACTCTCTTTAAGAACGCCTTCTACCACAATGTCGAACACCCTTTGCCCAGAGGTGGCTGCGGGCGCGGTTAACTTCTTACCGAAATAAAGCTCGTTATGGTGTGTACGGACCGTGTAGGTGCCGTTGGGCACTGGAACGTTATAGTTCAGTTCCATCTGGCCGCTAGCCATGTAGCGCTCCGTCTGCAGTAGTGGATCGGTACTGGCGCCACTGTTTACATAGGGGCTACCTGGCGAATGGCCCTTGCCGACATCACCGATGTAGAGCTTATCGTTGAAGGTAACATCCTCTTCACTTCCTACGTTGACATATACATTGGCGTTGGCGCCTTCTACTGAAATCCCGGATACATTGCTCCTTTGTACGGAGGCGTCGAACTCGAATTCCAAGATACCGTCGCTTACTGTAATACTCTCGAACGTATGGGTCAACGGATTGTTGCCGTTTAGTATATAAAGGTCATGGTCTTCCTTTTTCAAAACACCCTCTATAAGGATATCGAACACCCTTTGCCCTTGCTGTACAAATGCAGGGGCATATGTACTTTTGCCAAAAAAAAGCTCCGCATGGTGGGTACTGACAGTATAGGTGCCGTTCGGAACGGGAATCGTATAGATTAAAGATCCGCCCAACGCCTTGCTGTAGCGCTCGGTATGAAAGATCGAGGCTGGGGGGACCACCGTTCCTTCCTGTGTTGCAAAGACCGAACTGTTGCTAACGTAGGACGGGTAATCCGCGTCGCTCTTGAAGGTACTACCTTCTTTATATACATCTGGGCCGCCCAGGTTGATATGTATGTCATTGCTCGATTCTTGTTGTGAGAGTACTATTTGAATGGAAAACAATGTTAATACGAGGACAATTACTTTTTTCATGGTCTGCTTTGATTTTGGAATTGTACTATGAACTATTAATCCTAGAACTGAATCAAGTTTTTTTAATAATTTTGTACTATTGATTCTTGAAATGGTATTGGTAATCGCTTAATAGGTTGCCCAATTTATCCTTGACCTTGTTCAAACGATTGAAATCATCATATTCATAGTGAAGTGTTTCTCCTCTGACATCTGTTTCTGTTTTCTTTCCAATATGCGGGAAATAGGTATATGTGGTTATATGTCCAGTAGGAAAAGTCGCCCTTAATTGATTTTGAAGCGAAATTAACTCGCTTTCTACTGTGGTAGTTTCGAGGCTGTTTCTTAAAGATTGGGAAATAGTTAAATAATTGACATTTTCAAGTTTAGCAACTATGTATTTACCATTGTAACCGTAGATGTAGGAAATTGGTATTCCATCGGCCTGATGTTCTTGTAGCAAATTCCCAAAGCTATCGTACTCATCATAGTAATTTTCACTTTCATACCTTGAATCAATAACCAGATTCGAATTATTTATGGTGGCAAAAACATATGGTGCTGTAGAATTAGGGTTTACCAATTCAAATACTTTCCTCTCTGCAAGATTTATAAATCCATTGTCTAATCTGTATTTAAAGATTTCACCAGCTATTGCTTGACCATTTTTAAATAGTATGATTTCGACCGGCTCATGTAATCTGTTTAGTTCTGTCAACTTATTCATTAAATAAGCATCGCTGCCTATTGGAATAGGATTTGCAAAGCTAATCGTAAAATAGTTGAAAGGGTAGGTATAGTGCTTCTCGTAAAGATTTTCCTCACTATCGTACCACGTTTCTTTTTTTAAAAAGTCATCAGAATAATACTCAAAGGTTTTGGAAAATTCAAAATCGCCATCGTTCAAGTACTGCGTAGTTGATTCGCTCGATATTGTTTTTGATTGGTTATCAATTATAGTATACTTCGAAAACAAATGCCATATTGGCATATATGGTGAAAGCAATGAGCTAGGACCTTGAAATGGTCTTGAGCCTTCCAACGTACTATATTTTAACCCATGTAACTGTTGGTTTGAAGGAGTGGTTTCATATTGGTAAACTTTTTCATACACCTTGTTTCCGTTGGCATTTAAAAATTCTTCAGATTTAGGAAATGAAACTATATTATGCCCGGAAATAGTTGAAGGCACATAGGGGAGGGCTCCAAAGTCACTATTAACATTTTCATGAATTGGGGCATCATTGATAGGAGAACCAGTGGGTCTTATTCTATGCTTAGCATCTGAAAAATCCTGTATGTATTGTGGCGTATCAAAACTATAAACCTTCTTACCCTCATAAAAATCACTTTCCTCTATAATTCTTGAATAAAAAACATCGTATTCACTAAAAGTGCTATTGATTGGAAAAGCGAATCGAACTGTTGTTATATCGTACTTTTCAGCGCTTGACCAATTGGCCGAACCTTCGTTGACGTATGATGGGAATGCAACGCGAAACTTAGTGTTGTTTACTTCTTCATATAGAAATTGCCCTTTTAAATATTTGATTCCTCGCCAGGGTGTTATATACGAAAACTTAGGAGTTTCAACTACTGTTCCACTGCTGTTTCCGTTCGATTTTTCATAGGTGAAGGTTCTATTATATATAGCAGAACCACTAACTTCAGAAATCTTTTTGACTCGTAGGCCATTTCCGAGAACTTGCTGCCCGTTGTACTCAAATTCATTTAATTCATACTGAAATATTCGTTTTGCTCCTCTTATGTCTGAAATCTCTTTTAAAATTCCAGCCTCTGAATTGAGTGTAGATCTTCTGTCCGCACCGTTTAAAGTTATAAGGCCACTACTGTTGAAGTTTGTATAGCCATAGTCAACAAAAGATTTGCTATTTGTTGCTGATTCATCTACAAATATTTCAGGAATCAAAGTTCCAGCGGAATTGTTGTTGTAATACCCCCAATAATCTTGTTCAAATGAAAGTCTTGGAGGTAGTTCCTCAGAATCATAGGTAAACTTTAAAAAAAGTTTATTGTTTTTAATTACTCTGTCCAAAATTAACCTTAGATTATCTCCAGACCCTATGTAACCAGTTATAAATCTATATGTAATATTGCCATTATTGACATTTATTACATAGAGGTTCGTACTTCCTGATAAATCGGACCTAGGAAATCCATCGGTAAAACTAATATCTTCTCCTTGTGAAGTAGTTATCGAAGAAAGAATTTTTTGCACTTGTATTATATCTGTAGCCCCCGTATAGTCATACCCGTTTACTGTAGGGTAAGAGGTGTTACCTTCGTTTTTATATATTTTTGCTTTTTCTACTTTGTTAGTTGAAAAATCAATAGTTTCTGTGTTATAATTAAAATCAACTGAATTTGACCAACTATCACTTACTTTCGATAAATGCCAGGACGAATTATAGGTTCGCTCGGTATACTCTTTTCCGCTAATAACGAAACTTGGGTATTCGAAGTTTGTTTTTTCAGTAGTGGTTGATATTTCATCAAATAAATAAGTCAATCCGTTTTCATCGGTTACCGTAAAAGAGCTTAATTTTCCTTGTGTATTTTGCTGATAAGTAATCTTCAGAAAGGGATCACTAATGTTTATGATTTCATTGTTCTCATTAAACATAAATCTAGCGGAAAAAGTCGGTGCATTGATTATGAAAATATCAGGTTCAAAGTCTTTTTCAATAATATCTTCAATTACTTCCTTGGATGCCGTAAGGGTATTAAGGCCCTGTACTTGCTGTAGGTTGCTATTAAATAGAATGCCTTCTCTTTTGTCTTCATTTTTATATTCATCATCGGGATATCCAACAATAATTCTAGAGATAGAACCTCCGGCATTTAGGTTCCAGCCCAAACCCACTCTCGATGCTATCTCGTTTACTTTAATACCCTTCGTTCCAGAATAACTCAAGGTTATAGGAACCTTAATCTGACCATTGTTCAGATTATATAGTTCATAAGAAATGTTAACCCGGCCGTCTTGAACTTGTAAATTTCCAAAAGTAGGATCTGAGAATGTCGAAGTATGCTGTGAATAAGATTGGTAATATACATTCAAGAGAACTAAAAGTATTATTTTGTGTTTCATACAATTTAATGTTGGCATTAGT
>CALLVX010000127.1 GCA_938010765.1 uncultured Flavobacteriaceae bacterium
AATCTCATACAATCATCTGAACCTTCCCACGGCTATTGGAGTAACGGGCCCGTTGGGCGGAAACATGCTATGGGTCTATGCGGCCGATGGCTCCAAGTTAAGGAAAATCGTCAGTAGCACGGGTACACAGACAGATTACATTGGTAACTATATCTATGAGAACGGTATATTAAAGCAATTTAACCATGGGGAAGGGTATGTAGATGTAAATGCACAGGGCGGATACGATTATGTGTATTCCTATCTTGATCATCTCGGAACGGTGCGCCTTACCTATAGTGATTTCAATGGCAACGGCTCGATAGAGCCTGCCACGGAAATACTTCAGGAAAGAAATACATATCCCTTCGGACTTGAACACAAGGGATATAACAATGCTCAGAACGGTGTCGAGAGCAATTACCAGACCTACCTGGGCCAAGAACTGAACAAAGAGCTTGGACTCAACTGGCTTAGCTTTAGGTATAGAAATTACATGCCAGAGATTGGGAGGTTCTTTGGGGTAGACCCCATCAGTCAAGAGTATTTTTCAATATCTACCTATCAATTTGCGCATAATAACCCTGTGTGGAAAATAGAATTGGAAGGACTTGAAGGAGGGTCTTCAACCGGAGCCGGTGAAGATGATACTACGAATCACGAACCGGTCAAGGTAAAAGAAGCTTTCGTTGCTGGCGGTATCGGAGGAGAAGCAACGAAACAACTGGCTAGAAAAGTTGTTCAGGAAAGTACCGGGAAAAAAGTAGTCGAAAAGATAGGCACTTCTTTAATCAAAGGTGCTGGAACAGTGATTACGGCGTTACTATTTACAAATTCGGTTCATGCTCCAGAACCACAAACGGATCAAAAGTTCATGTCCTACGATGAACTTATGGCTTCTATCGAAAAAAACCCTCCTCCGATAGATGAAAAATTACGTCCGGAAAATTTTGAAGTTGAAACGGAGGGTGAGAGCGATTCGCCGATAAGGCGATTTGATGACCTTCTGGAAGACGCAAAACCCGGTCGAGAAACCAAAGGAAAAACTGAGCTTTTTGTGAAAGACGGAGGGTTTGACGCGGCAAATGAAGAATTTGACAGTCTTAATCCAAGTGATGTGAAAGAGATAGAAACAAAAAAAGGGATATTGCGCGTTGGAAAACTAGATGACGGTACAGTAATCACTGTAAGACCTTTCAGCTCTGATGGAAGGCCTACTTTGGAAAGGAGGAACCCGGAAAATGGGAGAGGAACAGAGATTAGATATAATAATTAGTAGCAATGAAAAATGTTTTAGATTATTGGAATTTAGGTATTGATGGATTTAAGGAAAAAGTAAGTTTTAAAGAATTAAAGGACCATAGTGATGGTGTGGCCATTTATTTGGTTAGTGAAAAAGAAAATTCAAAGGTGTTAAAAATCTCTTTTGGAGAAGCGTTGTCCTATCGTAATACCAATGAAAGTTATTTGCTTAAGGTTTGGGATGAAACACCAGTAGAAAAACTTGGAAAAGTATTTTATAAGGTAAGTGAATCTAGTTATATAGATTTTTTTAATGAAACCTCTTTTGAGATTTATAAAGACTGGGCTATAACTCACTATGCCATATATTCAAGTAAAGATTGTATTGACGTTTTATCCTTAAAACCACCTAAAGTAGAATGGCTATCTGATTCCGAACTTCATCTATGAAGTAAAAGTGTGCTGATTGCTGGCGCTATTCTTTAATGGTTAGTGCGCATGAGTGAGGAGTAATAACTAAAGATTGGATAATAACCACAGCATTGCTGTCGTGGTTTTTTTATACCATATCCTGAAGGACAGGTTTTATGCGTACGCCACACGGGCCTTGGCATCGCGAAGGAAGGTGTCGATGACATCAAAGAGTACGTTACGTGTATTCTGGTCAAGATTCTCGATATCGGCCAAACGCTTTAGGGTCTCTTTATCGAAGTTTGCATGCTTGCCCTCGCCCAACAGGTAATCCACGGAAACGTCGAACACTTTAGCTATTTTAAGTGCCATCTCAATGGATGGCGAATTATCGTTGCGTTCGTACTTGCCGATGATATCACGGGAAGCGTTCACGGCCTGTGCAAGCTGTGCCTGTGAAAGTCCCTTGTTCTTCCTAAGCTCGGTTATTTTGTTTCCAATGTTTAACATATGCCACTAAAACTAACGTTTATCGACTGATTTAAGCAAAAGTAGTTAAATATACTCTACAAAAAAAGAAGGTGTTATTTGTTTTGATGTGTATTAAGCTCTACATTTGTTGCATAAGTTCAACATTTAAGAATTTTTGATAAATGCTCGACACCTCGAACCCGAACAACTATAAGTACGAAGCCAAGCACCTTGAAATCCATATCCTCGGAAGGATAAAGGCCAACAAATTGGAGACCCTAAGGGTCACTTTGGCATTGCAAAAACCAAAAGGGAACAACATTATTAGGCACAGCATCGATCTGTACAACGACAACCAAGTCGAGAAGTTAACAAGAACGGTAGCCGAACGATTGGAGATTGGCACGAGCATAACAAGGCAGACTTTACAATCCTTGACCAAAGAACTCGAAAATTACCGATTCCTTTTACTGGAAAAAGAGCAGCAGGCTGCTGCACCTTATTATAAAAATCTCAGCGCACTAGAAACCAAAGAAGCGGAAACCTTCCTAAAGAAAAAGAACCTGTTGGAAAAGACCAATGAACTGATCGGCAAAAGTGGGGTGATCGGCGAGGCGGTCAATCGCCTTTTAATGTATCTCATATTTACGTCAAGGAAAACGGCCAATCCTTTGCATTGCATCAGCTTGGGCAGTAGCGGGGTCGGCAAGACCCATTTGCAGAGCAAGGTCGCCGAACTCATACCCGAAGAAGATAAAGTGGAAATTACGGTACTCTCCGCCAACGCCTTTTACTACTTCAACAGAACCGAACTGCAACATAAATTGATCTTGATCGAAGATCTGGACGGAGCAGAAAGCGTACTCTATCCATTACGGGAACTACAATCAAAAAAGCGCATCACCAAAACGGTTGTCCATAAA
>CALLVX010000128.1 GCA_938010765.1 uncultured Flavobacteriaceae bacterium
GATGCATCGGTACCCTTGGTCGATAGCTTTTCAACGGAAGACATCACTCCTGTAATAACAGGGCAAGGAAATCCGAATGAGATTCTTACGGTTGAAATCGATACGGATGAGGATGGAATGGTAGATGTAACTTATACGGTCGCCACCGATGCTAGTGGAAATTGGAGTTTGGATACAGAAACTGCTATTTCAGCTTCCGGAACATTCCCAACCTTATTGGATGGAGATATCTTAACAATTATTGCTACAGATCCTGCTGGCAACCAAGGAACTGGAGTCGTCGATATCTCTGTTGATAGCGACGGAGACGGCCTTACCGATAATGAAGAAGCCACTTTAGGTACCGATCCAAACAATCCGGATTCGGATGGCGATGGAATTGATGATGGCCAAGAAGTAACAGAAATGACCGACCCCTTGGATGATTGTAGTTCGGTAGACGGAACTCCTTTGAGCGATAGTGATTGCGATGAGGACGGACTTACCAACCAAGAAGAAGCAACTTTAGGGACCGATCCAAACAATCCGGATAGCGATGGCGACGGTCTAACCGATAGCGAAGAGGTAGCTCTTGAAACGGACCCACTGAATTCTGATACCGATGGGGATAGTATTCCCGACGGACAGGAACTAACCGATAATACAGACCCGCTTGACGATTGCGACTCGATTAATGGACAACTACTGCCTGAAAGCGATTGTGATAATGACGGATTAACAAATGCAGAAGAAACGGCTTTGGGCTCTGATTCGGAAAACCCCGACACCGATGGTGACGGTATTAACGACGGTCAAGAAGTTACAGATGGCACTGATTCATTAAACCCTTGTAGTTCCAAAGGAGGTACTCCTCCAGGAGCTATTGCCTGTGATATTGAAATCGAAAGCGATCTGATTACCCCAGGAACGAATGCAGGAGTCTTTAGAATCAACAACATTGAATCCTATCCCAACAATACAGTAAGGATCTATAACAGATGGGGTGCACAAGTATTTGATACAAAGGGATATGATAACAATGAAAATGTCTTTAGTGGTATTTCGGAAGGTAGAGGAACAATCAAAAAAAACGACCAGCTTCCGGTCGGGGTATACTTCTATGTTATTGAATATAGCAATGAACAGGAAGCACGCACCAAGAATGGGTACTTATACATTAATCGATGATCCAAACCAAAACAATATCCTATAACCAATACCAATGAAAAAAAATATAATCACAATCGTACTTTTAATAGTCTCTTTCTGGGGACTCAAAGCACAACAAGATGCGCAGTATACACAATATATGTATAACACGGTCGCTGTCAACCCGGCCTATGCAGGATCAAGAGGTGTTCTTAGCATAGGGGCCCTCTATCGATCACAATGGATCGGGTTAGATGGCGCACCTACTACGCAGACCTTCAATATACATACTCCCGTTTCGGAACGGGTAGGTTTGGGCTTGTCTATCGTAAATGATGAGATTGGTAACGGTACCAATCAGGACACCTATTTCGATGCGGTGTTTTCGTATACCGTGCCTATCTCGGAAAGTGCGAAACTATCCTTTGGGGCAAAAGCCGGTGGGCATCTGTTGAATATCGATTTCAATAAACTACAAAATTTCAATCCGGCTGCCGATGCTGCAGGACAAAGCAATATAGATAGGAAGTTTTCACCGAATTTTGGAGCCGGTGTCTATTATCATACTGAAACGTTCTATGCCGGCCTATCGGTTCCTAATTTTTTACAGACCGAACATTTTGACGATTCGGGACAAGGAACTTCGTTTCTGGCACAGGAGCGAATGAATTGGTATTTGATTTCGGGATATGTATTTGAACTAAATCCTGATCTAAAATTAAAACCTGCCGTGCTTTTGAAAGCTGTAGAAGGTGCGCCTATACAGGCCGATATTTCGGCCACCGCCCTGTTTAATGACAAGTTCTCTTTAGGCGCTGCCTATAGATGGGATGCCGCACTAAGTGCCCTTTTTGGATTTCAGATCAATGAAAAACTCATGTTGGGCCTTGCCTACGACAGGGAAACTACCGAGTTGGGTAATACCTCTTTCAATGATGGATCCTTCGAAGTCTTTCTGAGATACGAACTACTCACCAAATATAAAAAAGTAATTACCCCTAGATTCTTTTAAAAAAGACCCCATGCAAAAAAAAATAAAACAGATAACCCTATGGGCCATGCTAAGTGTTTCCTTGATCAACGCACAAGAAAAACAGGTAAGGCGAGCAAGTGCAGACTTTGAAAGTTATGCGTATGCAGATGCAATTGATTCTTATGAGCGGCTGATCGACAAAGGATATAGCTCGGAAGCAATTTACAAGAACCTTGGAAATGCGAATTACAAGACGGCGAATTATGATGCGGCCGCAAATTGGTATGCAAAACTATTTGAGCTTGAACATGCCGAACAGGACCCTGATGATATATACAAATATGCACAATCCTTAAAATCGTTGGAGAAGTATGAAGAATCTAACAAATGGATGAAGCGATTAGAAGCCATAAAGGCTGAGGACACAAGGGCGGTCAAGTTTGAAAATAACTTAGATTATTTGGAAAAGATCAAAGAGGTTTCCGGAAGCTATCAAGTTGAAAATCTTCCGATAAATTCAAAAACATCCGATTTCGCCCCATCCTTAAATGGTGAACAGTTGGTGTTTTCCTCTGGGAGGGATAAAGGGCTTGCAAGAAAAGACATACATGAATGGAATAATGAGGCCTTTTTAAACCTATATAGTGTCACGGTCATGGAGAATGGGGAACTTGCAGCACCGATCAAACTATCAAAAAAATTGAATAAAAAGACCCATGAATCATCTACGGCTTTCAGCAAGGATGGTAAAACTATGTACTTTACAAGGAACAATTCAAAGAAGGGAAATTTCGCCCGGGATAAAAATGGGTATAGTAGATTGAAGATCTACCGCGCTGAATTAAGAGATGAAGAGTGGACAAACATCCGAGCGCTCCCTTTTAATAGTGATGACTATTCAGTGGCGCATCCTAGCTTGAACAATGATGAAAGTAAGCTGTACTTTGCCTCCGACATGGCTGGTTCGCTTGGCGAATCCGACATTTTTATGGTCGATATTATGAAGGATGGTGCATATGGAACTCCGGTTAATTTGGGAGACAAGGTGAATACGGAAGGCAGGGAGACCTTTCCCTTTGTAACCCAAAACGATGTATTGTACTTTTCATCTGATGGTCACCCCGGCTTGGGAGGTTTAGATGTCTTTGCGACCAATACAAAAGATAAGGAGAACATGTATGTAGTAAATATTGGAGAACCGGTGAATAGCAAAGAGGACGATTTTTCTTTTGTCTTGAATGAAGAAACAAAAAAAGGGTTCTTCGCCTCGAACCGGGCAGGAGGTCAAGGAAGTGATGATATCTATGGCTTTACACAAATTAAGGAAATTGATTTTAACTGTACTACTATAGTTGATGGTATGGTAAAAGACAAAGAAACGGGATTACCATTGAAGGGCGCCGATGTTCGTATTGTAAATTCGAACAATGAACTCGTTGCCCAATCCGTATCAGGCCCCGATGGTATTTTTTCCATAGAAGGAAACTGCAAAAAAGAAGACTATAGAGTGATGGTTTCTTTGATGGATTATGAAAGTAACAATACGATTTTTACGGTCGATGAAATCAGTGATATCGCCCGAATAGAAATTTCTTTAACAAAAACGGTCGTTCAACCAAAGATCGGGGATGATTTGATTGTATTCCTTTCTTTTGAACCGGTTTACTTTGACTTGGACAAATCGGATATCCGGCCAGATGCTGCACAGACGATACAGAAAGTAGCGAGCTACCTTAAGTTGTTCCCTAGTGTAAATATCGAGGTGCAATCGCATACCGATGTAAAAGCAGGAAATGACTATAATCAAAGGCTTTCTCAACGAAGGGCGAAGGCAACAGTTGCATATTTGATCGAACAGGGAGTAGATGAAAGTAGGCTTAGCGGTCAAGGTTTTGGCGAAACCCGCCTCATCAACAACTGCACGACAAGGGAAAAATGCGAAGATGTTATACATCAGCGGAATCGGAGGTCAGAATTTGTTGTGGTAGAGTAAAAATTTTAGTGATTATGTGTGTAAAAGGTGTCTTTCCAGAGGTGGGTAAGGCGCCTTTTTCGTTTTATAAGGCCGTTTCCAATTTTAAAAAACAGCAACAAATAGCTTAAAGTACATCCAAGAAGGAAGCATACGGTTGTTTTTCTATAACTGGTTTCTTCATGAAGGCCGCGCAGAATGAGGGTATTTGCCTTGGAGTTTTATTCCCATTAACATCTTGCTTTTGAGAATAACAATCGATGTAATACATCGATTAAGGGTCATTTCACAACAACTTATCGATGAAATGCAACAAATTTTAAACATGAAGTCTATTTAATACTATGTTTGAAAGAAAAGTATTACAAAATAACTATTGAATCAAAATTAATTTTTGTTCGAATTAGCCATGTCAAATGAAAAAAAAACATCTTCCCAAGGGTGAAAGGCACGAATTTTTTAAAGCATTTATAGACAAATATTGCAAAGTAAAGAAAGGCAGCGAACTAAGTATATTGCTACTTTTTTTATGCTTCTCGTTTCAAGTCTATGCGCAAAACTGTACGATAAATGCTGGAATTAGTGAAACATTTTGCGGCAACGCATCTACTTTTACACTTTCTGGATCCGCTACAGGATTGCTAGCAAACACACCTACTTGGTCGCAAATAGGAGGGCCTTCGGCCATTATTGAAGAACCCGCAAACATGAGTTCGCCGGTTTCCGGGCTCATCGGTGGGAATGACTATATTTTTCGACTGTCGACCACCTGTTCCGATGGTAGTCTCCAATTTCAAGATGTTACAATAACAATTGCCCCTATTACAATAGCGGATGCAGGTTTTGATATAGCATCGTGCCCGGATAACTCAGGGTCATTGGTTGTCAATGCCAATACGCCTACCAATACAGGTGAAATAGGACAATGGACAATAGAAGGAGACAACAATGCAGGTGTTGGCGTGAATTTCCCGAACTCCCCAAGTACTACTATTTCGTTAGCAGAAACAAGTGCGGGTACAACGACCTTGCGTTGGACCATACGTGGCCCCGATTATGCTCCTGGAGAGTTTTGCGAATCTTTTTCCGAAATGACGGTTACGAATTACGGAGGGGAAACGGTTGTAAATGCCGGTCCGGACCAGAGTTTGGACCAATGTTATACCGTTACGCAATCTACCTTTTTAAATGCAAGTTTTGCCGGTGACAATGTAAACGGACAACAAGGAACATGGTCGTTGGTTAGTGGGCCAAATACTCCTGTCTTTGCCAATGCAAATGACAACGAATCTAATCTAAGCAACCTTATCGAAGGCACTTACATTTTGCGTTGGTCGGTCGGCGGGCCATGTGTCAACGGATCAGATACCATTACTATAATCGTGGATTCTCCGACCCAAGACATCACGGAAGCCACAGTGGTTCAAAGAAGTATTCGGTTTTGTGACCCCACGATAACAACGGTTACCTTAGAGGGCGGGGTTCCTGAATTTGCGGGTGAAACGGTCTCATGGGTTCAAACGAGTGGCCCTTCGGGAGCCGTAATCCTCGACGACGACAAAAGTACAACACAGGTATCAGGATTAGATGGCAATAGTACATACCGTTTCTTATATACGGTTACCAATAATAGTACAGGGTGTGATGACGCGGAAGAGGTCATAGTTCGTTATACTACATCTACTATTTCTATATTGGCAAACGGCGGTGATGATATTTTAGCCGAATGCGGTATAACCGAAGTGAGTATTCCTTTTACAACCACAGGGAGTGGTGGAAATTCTTATAGTATCGTAAGTGGTCCAGTTGGTTCCACCATAGTCGATTCTGGTAGCTTTCAGAACTCCAGCTCTCCCTTAAATATAGATTTTGATTTGGAAGGCACTTATACGGTGCTTTTACGAAAATCCGTATCCGGTGCTTTGCAAACAGGCTGTAGTGAGGCTACAGATGCTATTAACGTAACCATTTCACTGAACCCAACACCTGCCAATGCAGGAACGGGCCAAACCTTGGACTGTGATATTACTTCTACCTCGGTGACCGGTAATTTGGTCGAAGTAGGAAATTCATTATGGACTCAGATAAGCGGTCCTAGTGCAACCTTGATTGCTTCTCCATACGAACGAACAACTTCGGTTTCCAACTTGATTCCCGGGGTATATATTTTGCGATATGGTATTACGGGCGGCAATTCTTGTACACCTCTTTTAGCTTCCGACGTTCAAATTACAGTTGCCTCATCAGACCCCATCGTAGCCGATGCAGGTCCTGCGCAAAGCATTTGTTTTGGTACGCCGACCACCTTGGCCGCAAATGCCGTGACGACCGAAAATCTCATAGGAACTTGGACGGTAGCGAACGCTCCCTTAGGATCCGTTATCGTTTTTGCCGATGTAAACGATCCTAATACAACGGTAGCCGGCCTGGATGATCCGAACGAAACCTACGAGTTTAGATGGACGATTGAAAACCCAATTGACAACGTATGCCCAGCCCCGGGAACAGACACGGTTTTAATTACTACCGATACCAGCGCAGGACCAACTATTGCAAATGCCGGAGTAAATCAATGTCTTAACTCTGGGGTAGGTACCGTAAGCCTAAACGCAAATATTCCAGCTGGTGATGAGAACGGTTTATGGACCGTTTTACCCGATAATGGAGGCTTAATTTTTGCCGATGATACCGTTTATAATACTACCGCTACTGTAATAACGGAGGATAGCTACCTGCTCACATGGACAATTAACAAAGATACTCCTGGTTGTCAACCAAGCAGTGATGAAGTAGAAATTACGATTAGTGGGGAGGCCCTAGCAGATGCCGGTCCGGATCAAGAAGCCTGTGCGGCTGTATTTACAATGGGGGCCACTTCTTCTACAGGGGATGGTTTATGGACATTGGTAAGCGGTACCGGTGGTTTTATAATAGATGACGAAACAAGTGCCACCGCGCAGTTCACCTTTACCTACTCCGGAGTATATGTTTTTGCTTGGACGGTTGATAGTGGTAGCTGTTCTACTGATACGGATGAAGTTACCTTAAATGTTGGGATACCACCAAGTATTGCTACGGCAGGGGTTGATCAAACTATTTGTAATGCCAATGACGTGGTTTTGGATGGTGGCCCATTTGATAGTAATACAGAAAACGGGGTTTGGACACTTCTTTCAGGCGCTCCGAATACCCCGAATATTGTAGATGTTAATAATCCCGTTACCAATGTTACGGGGTTGGTCTCTGGATCCTATACCTTTCGATGGACTATCACCGGCGGCGTTTCTTGTGCGCCAACTTTCGATGATGTCATTGTGGACGTTTTTGTGCCTGCAGATGCAGGTTCTGACGAACAATTTTGTGAAGCGGATAATATACTACTGGAAGCAACCTTTGGTTCTACGGGAACCTGGACCCAAATAGCCGGACCAGGAGTAACTACGGCTGGGACAGTTGCTGGCATCTCGCAAACGCCTGTAAATAGTAGTGTGGCCGAAGTAGCCCTAATTCCGGGAAATACCTATGAATTTCAATTTACAACAGATTATACGACATGTCCCGTTACCTCCGATACGGTTACAATCATTACCTCTTCCGGGCCACCGATTGATCCGTTCGCAGGAATAGATCAAGTAGTTTGTATGGCCGAAGGCACTTCGGTGACCCTTGCCGGGAATGACCCGATTGCAGGTGGTTTTGATACTACCCAACCCGGCAATGATGCTTTTTGGCGGTTTGCCGAATCGCCTGCGGGAAGCGTAGCCACTTTTAATGATGTGAACCAATACGACACAAGCTTAGACAATCTTAGCGTGCCAGGAGTATATATATTGGAATGGAATTTTGCAACCGACTTTTGTACCGATGCCGCCGACGTAGTTCGCATCGAGGTGTTTGAAGCACCTTCCGATGCAGAAGCAGGCGCAGATCAAGCAAATGCATGCCAATTGAATGCACAGTTAAATGCTACGCCACCTACGGCTGGCATTGGCGAGTGGAGTATTACCACAGACCCATCGGGAGGCGCAATTGTCATGGATAGTCCGAACTCCCCAACTTCTACCTTATCGAACATTACGACCTTGGGAACTTATACCTTTACTTGGACAGTAACCAACGGAACTACTTTTTCAAGTCCGTCGGGATGTGCGCCAAAAACCGATACTGTAGTTATTACGTTTACCGATGTACCGCCCTCAACAGTAGATGCCGGTACCGATCAGTTATTCTGTGATGCTACACAAACCAATTTGGATGCCGTGCCTTTAGATGTTGGTGTGGGTACATGGTCCCAGACAGCAGGCCCCGGGGTTTCCGATGCTGGTACCGCCGCAACGATTACCGCTCCGAACAATCCCAAGGCACTGATTTTAGATTTAGGCCCTGGAACCTATGGGTTTACTTGGACTGGTAGCAACGGCGGTTGTTCGTTTGAAGATACCATGGAGCTGGTCATTCAATCGCAACCATTGACCGCCGATGCCGGTCCAGATCAAAACTTAGAAGAATTTGGTCCTGTAGATTTGGCTGCTGCATCGCCTACCACCGGTACAGGATCATGGTCCCAGATTTCGGGACCTACAACAGCTAATTTTATAGACAATACCGACCCTACGACCGCCGTAACCGGTGTTCAAATTGGCACCTACGTTTTCGAATGGACGGTTTCAAATGGTATTTGTGACGACGTTTCGGATACCGTTGAAATCGATGTGATAGGAATCGCAGATTTGGAGCTTTCCAAAGTGGTTACACCTACCTCGGTGAGTATAGGAGATACAGTAACTTTTACCATTGGGGTATTCAATAATGATACCTCCGGTTCATCGAATGCTTCAGGGGTCTCCGTCCTAGACATAGTACCCTCGGGATATAGTTTGATTCCTGGAACTGTAAACAATGGAGGGGTCTACAATCCTGGGGATTTATCGGTTACCTGGTCGAATATCGATGTATTGAATGGCGCTACAGAGAACCTAACATTTCAGGCAACGGTCAACGCCACGGGCTCCTATGAGAATTCGGCCGAAATTATTGCCAGCGATCAATTTGATCCAGATTCTACGGTTAACAATGCGGTTGCCGCAGAAGACGATCAAGATACTGATACGGTTATACTTCAATCGGCAGATTTAAGCCTTAGCAAAACTGTTGCCCCATCGGTAGTAAGTGTTGGGGATGAAGTTACATTTAGCTTGGAAATAGCCAATGCGGGAACAGATACTGCCACAGGGGTGGATCTTACCGATTTTGTACCGAATGGTTATACAATTGGTACCATAAACAATGGTGGCGTTTCAAACGGAAACCAAATTTCTTGGACGGGCTTAACCGTACCGACAGGAACATCGGTAGAGGTTACTTTTAACGCAGTTGTAAATGTATCTACAGGGAATGCCAACGAATATTTGAACACCGCCCAAATAATGGCGAGTGCTTTGCAAGACCCTGATAGTAGCCCTGCAAATGATGATGGAAACCAGAGTGAAGATGACGAGGACAGTGCAATAGTCACTTTTGAAAATGCTGATTTAGAATTAAACAAATCGGCCTCTAGCACTTCAGGAAATGTAGATGATATGATCACTTTTACGCTTTCGTTGTTTAATAATGGAGCGGTAGAAACAGGCAATGCTACTGGGGTGCAAATCGTAGATCAACTTCCAAACGGTTTCAGCTTGGTGCCGGGTACGGTTAGTAATGGTGGGGTTTACAATGCAGGAGACCTTACTGTTACATGGAGTGATTTATCCGTAGCAAATGGCAATACACTTAACCTTACCTACGATGTTGCCTTAAATGGTTTTGGCACTTATGAGAATATCGCACAGGTAACGGCATCGGATTTAAGTGATACGGATAGTACCCCTAATAATGATGATGGAAACCAAAGTGAGGATGATGAGGCAAATGAAATAGTTAGTTTGGCCAGTGCAGATGTAAGCATTGACAAGGCGATTAGCGCAACATCGAGCAACACACCCAATATAGGGGACACAGTGATTTTCGAAATTGAAATAACAAATTCAGGTCCTGACCCGGCCACCAACGTAACACTGATAGATATGGTCCCCCCTGGTTATACCCTTGGGACAATCAATAATGGTGGCACTTTTGGAGGCGATTTTATTTCATGGGATATTGCGAACCTGCCGGTTGGATCCGTCACGGTATCCTATGCAGTGACCGTGAACGGCCCTACGGGAGCTAGCGATGAATATACGAACATAGCCGAGATATTATTCAGCGACCAATTCGACCCTGATAGTTCCCCTGGGAATGACAATGGTGGACAGGACGAAGATGATGAGGACAGTTTTTCGATAATACCGCAACAAATAGACCTTGAAGTAACCAAATTGATCAGTGACGAAAAACCAAACGTAGGAGACCCCCTTACTTTTACCATCGCGATTAGCAACACAGGTAGTAGTGTAGCCACGGGTGTTGCAGTACAGGATGCGTTATCGGCAGGCTTTGGGACGATTAGCGGAATTAGTGATGGCGGAATCGACAATGGAACCACGGTCGATTGGAGTGGTCTAACCGTACCGGTAGGAAGCAATAGTCGAGTCTTGACGTTTGAAGCCGAAGTATTGCCACCCTCCGGAGCTGTCAACGAATATAGAAATACGGTTCAGATTACGGCTTCCGACCAATCCGATAGTGACAGCACGGTTAATAATGATGACGGAGATCAGAGCGAGGACGATGAGGCCAATGTGGTCGCAATACCACAGCAAGCTGATTTAAGTATTTCAAAAACGGCCGATCTAACCAATCCTACTGTTGGGGATACCGTCACTTTTACCGTGACCGTTGCCAACGCGGGTCCCGATATTGCCTCTGGGGTTTCTGTGACCGATGTGTTGCCGGCCGGGTATACCCTAACCGCTGTGAATAACGGTGGCGTATTAGTTGGCAATACCGCTTCGTGGACGGGACTCGGGATCTTGGCAAACAATGGTGCCGTTTCATTATCTTATGAGGCTACTGTAGAAACACCTACTAGTGCTACAAACGAATATCTTAACAGAGTGCAGATTACCGGAAGCGACCAATTTGATCCGGATAGCAACCCTTTGACCGATCATACCATCGATGAAGACGGAAATGGCAATGGGGATGACGATGATGAAGCCGAATTACTACTTAGCCCGACGGTAGGAGACCTTTCATTGACTAAAATAGTGGTAGATAACGATATTGCTCCTCAGGTAGGTACTGAAATTAGTTTTGAAATTACAGTTTTTAACGATGGTCCAAGTGATGTTACCGATGTGGTTGTGCGCGATTTACTACCCACTGGCTTTGATTTTGCGCTGTTCAGCTCTACGGCAGGTATTTACAATGAAACTACGGGTATTTGGCAAGTAGGCGATGTTCGAAGTGGAGGTACTCAAACACTCTTGGTAGATGTTTTGGTCAATGCAAACGGGAATTATACCAATGTTGCGGAGGTTATTGCTAGTAGTGTATATGATACGGATTCTACTCCAAACAATAATATTCTAGCCGAGGACGACCAGGCAGAGGTAACGGTCAACCCGGTGAATGTAAGTGACCTTTCGCTTACTAAAACTATTGACAATGAAACACCAAATGTAACTGCTGAGGTTACCTTTACATTAACTGTTCAAAACGAGGGCCCAAGTGATGCCACGGGCATAGTGGTCACCGATCTCTTGCCCAACGGGTATACTTATAGTTCCGATACTGGGGGAGGCGCTTATGTGCCGGGAACAGGATTGTGGTCTATAGGGAATTTGGCCAGTGGTGCTTCAACTTCAATTTTGATAGTTGCCAATGTGAATACTTCAGGTACCTATACAAATAGTGCTGAAATAACGGCCCATGATCAGTTCGATGTTGATTCTACTCCTAACAATGGTATTTTGACAGAAGATGATCAGCAGCAAGTCACAATCGTCCCTAGGGCTTTGGTAGACGTTTCGGTCATCAAAACGGCCAATACGCTGACCCCGGATGTCGGAGGGCAAATTATATTTGCGATTACCGTTACAAATGATGGCCCAAGCGATGCAACGAACGTTGTTGTCACTGATTTGTTGACTTCGGGCTACGATTTTGTCGGAGCAGTTCAAAGCACAGGAGTGTACGAGCCCTTAAATGGTTCATGGACTATTGGAACATTGGCGAACGGTACCACAGAAAATATTGTCATTACTGCCGATGTACTGGCCAATGGTGAATACACCAATATTGCAGAACTAACCGATTTGACAGAGTTTGATATCGATTCTGAACCGGCAAACAACGATGATACAGAGGATGATCAAATGACCATCAACCCTTCTCCCGGACTAATAGCAGATCTATCACTAACGAAAACTGTTGACAATGCAACTCCGTTTGTTGGCGAAGAGGTACGGTTTACAATCAATATTACCAATGATGGTCCAAGTGATGCGACGGGTGTCGTTATCCAAGACCTTTTACCCTTGGGGTATTCGTATAGCAATAGCAATTCTACAGCTGGCAATTACGATGTGGGCTCGGGGCTTTGGCGTATAAATGGCACCCTTTTTAACGGTACCACCGAGACGATGGTGGTTACGGCAATAGTCAACGAAAGTGGTGCGTATGATAACATCGCCGAGGTAGTGGCTTCCGATACGAACGATCCAGACGCATTGGCAGGCAATAATGTGCTTTCGGAAGACGACCAGGATATTGTAAGTACAATACCAGTGCCCGTCGCAGATGTATCATTAACCAAAACGGTAGATAAGGCCGTACCAGATGTAGGTGAGAATGTAATCTTTACGATCACGGTGCTAAACGAAGGCCCAAGCGATGCGACAGGCGCGATGGTGACCGACCTCTTGCCCGATGGCTATACCTATATCTCCCATAGTGGAGGTGCTTCATACGATCCTTCGACCGGAATTTGGAACATAGGTACAATCCCGAATACAATGACTGCCACTTTAGATGTTACGGCTAGTATTGATGCTAAAGGGAGCTATCTGAATGTTGCCGAGCTAACAGCAATGAACGAATCAGATCCCGACTCTTTTCCTGGGAATGGGAATGTCACTGAGGACGATCATGCTGAACAGGCCACTACACCAAGAATCATTACCGATATTTCTGTAACGCAAACAGTTGATAATTCGAATCCGTCGATAGGAAATCAAATTACTTTTACAATTGTGATTGCCAACAATGGCCCTAGTGATGCAACGGCCCTCGTATTAGAAGATCAGCTAGCTTCCGGTTTTACTTTTGTTAGCTCCACAACTACTGTCGGGACCTATGACGAAATAATTGGTTCTTGGGATATTGCCTCATTACCCAACGGAACCAGTGAAACGCTAACCATTACGGTAGAAGTATTGGCCAACGGTGAATATGCCAATATTGCCGAGCTTATTTCCTTGGCGACGTTTGATCCCGATTCTACACCAGACAATAATTTGAATTCGGAAGATGATCAAGACACCGTTATTCTATCACCGAACGGATCGGCCGATTTATCGCTGACCAAAACCGTGAATAACGATAAGCCAAACGTGGGCGAGGTGGTCGCGTTTACGGTTAATCTTGCAAATGAAGGGGATAGTGATGCCACGGGAGTTGTCGTAACTGATTTATTACCATCAGGATTTACGTATCAATCCCATATAATTACTGCCGGTGTATATAACCAGATGACCGGAATTTGGGATACCAATGGTACCATTCTCAATGGTACGATCGAAACCCTGATTGTACGGGCCAAAGTAAATGAACCCTCCGGTGCCGAAAACGAATATTTGAATAGGGCTGAAATTACGGCGAGTGCCATACCCGATCCCGATAGTAATCCCAATAGTAGTTTTGGTACTGATGATTTTTCCGATGGCATTGACGATGATGATGAAGCAAGTGTGTTAATCATACCGCCGCTAGTAGATATAGCATTGACCAAGACGGTAAGCAATGAAAATCCTCGCATTGGCCAGGAAATAATCTTTGAGATTAGCGCCACGAATCTTAGCAATACGACCGCTACTCAAATTGGTATCGAAGAAATCATACCGCAGGGGTATGAGCTGATCAATACAATAGTAGACTTGGGTGTTTACGATGACATAACTGGTTTTTGGAGTATTCCTTCCCTTGGCTCATCAGAGACCGCTACGCTTGCCCTAACCGTATTGGTTTTAGATGTGAACGATTATTTAAACATTGCAAGTCTGGCCTTTGTAGATCAAATAGACTTAAATATGGCCAATGACCAAGCAGAAGCCACTGTTACTCCAAGTTGTCTTAATATCTATAGCGAGTTTTCACCAAATGGAGACGGATCAAATGAATTCTTTAAGATCGACTGTATCTCTAAATTTCCAAGCAATACACTGAAAATTTTTAACCGATGGGGCAACATTGTTTTTGAGGCCTCGGGTTATGCCAACGATTGGGATGGTATTTCGAACGGGAGGGCAGTCATAAACAAAAGCGAAAAGCTTCCTTCGGGCACCTATTTCTATGTCTTAGACCTGGGTGATGGCTCAAAGCCAATTGCCGATTGGTTATACATCAACAGATAAGCCATTTCAATGAAAACCAACCAATTAAAATTGATTAGAATGAATAGCAAACGAATGTATTTGGTCTTCTTCGTTGGCCTCTATAGCTTTTTGTGCCAAGCACAACAAGACCCACAGTTTACCCAGTATATGTACAATACGATGAGTGTAAACCCTGCTTATACCGGTTCTCGAGGACACCTTTCAATAGTAGGCCTTCACCGATCGCAATGGGTGGGCATCAATGGTGCCCCAAGAACTCAAAATTTAGGAATTGATGCACCGGTGGGTAAAAATGTAGGGTTGGGATTGAATTTGGTGAACGATGCACTTGGTCCGGTAAATGAATTTTTTGCAGATGCCAATATCTCGTATACCGTACAACTAGATGCAGAGGATAAAAAGTTGTCATTTGGGGTTCGTGGTGGTGGACGTATTTTCAATGTGGATTTCTCCAAGGGAACTACAGAAACTCCTGATATGCTTTTTGGGAATAATATAGATAGTAAATTCTTCCCTACTATTGGCGCAGGAGTCTATTATCATACCTCAAAAAGCTATTTAGGCTTGGCTATCCCCAATATTCTGGCACAAGACCATTATGATGAGGTACAACAACAGGTGGCCGAGGAGAAAGTACACTATTTCGTCATTGCGGGCACTGTAATTACCCTTAGTCAGGACTTGCTTTTTAAACCTGCGACCTTTGTTAAGTGGGTTCCTGGTGCTCCTTTGATCGCCGATATTTCAGGAAACTTATTAATTAAAGAGACCTTGAGCCTGGGAATTGCATACCGTTTAGACGACTCATTTTCAGGACTGATAGGGTTGCAAATATCCTCCGCCCTTTTTGCCGGATATTCCTATGATTTGACCACAACTGATCTAAAAAACTACAACTCGGGTACGCATGAGATTTTTCTCAGGTACGAGTTTAAAAGCGAGCAACGCAAACAAAAATCACCACGTTTTTATTAAGCAGAATAGTATGGAAAAGTTAATTGTATACACCTTGCTTTTAGGTTCGTTTTTAGGAAGTGCCCAAAGCGATTACAAGACGGCCGAGAAAAATTTTGAGTCCTTATGGTATATAAAGGCTGCCGAACAGTACGAACGTATCATTGCCAAAGGCGACGATTCCCAAGAGGTATTGGAACGGGTGGCAGATGCCTACTACTATAATACCGACATGGAAAATGCCAGTAAATGGTACGGTCAATTATTTTCGAAATACGAGAAATCGGTAGCACCCACCTATATTTTTCGCTATGCCCATGCCTTAAAGGGAGTTGGTAACTACGAATTGGCAAAGAGCCTTGTTAAGGTTCATAAAGAAAAACTTAGCCAAGGAGGGCTCGATGTGGAAAAGTTGGGATACACAGACGAACGCTTGGATGGAATTCGCACGAATCCTCCCCAATTTTTTATTTCCCATTTATCAATGAATAGTAGTATGGCCGATTTTGGTCCTATGTTCTATAAGGACAAGATTGTTTTTTCTTCGAGCCGCGATTCAACCAACCTACGAACAAGAATATACAAATGGAACGAACAACCGTATCTAAATCTCTTTTTTGCAGATACCGTTGGGCAAGGAACCGATTTAATGAAAGTTGAGGCGTTTTCCGAGAATATTAATTCAAAATATCACGAGGCGGTCGTGGCCTTTAGTACCGATGGCAATACACTTTATTTTACTAGAAATAATTACACCGATAAGAATCTAGGAACCGATGCTGAAGGCATGAACCATTTAAAGCTGTACACCGCCAAACTTGCCAATGAGGAATGGGGCAATGTCAAAGAAGTTCCTTTCAATAGTGATAACTATTCGGTAGGGCAACCTGCATTGAGCCCAGATGGCACCAAACTGTATTTTGTTTCCGATATGCCGGGATCCATAGGAGAGACCGATATTTTTGTAGTAGATGTTCTAGGGAAGGAAACCTATTCATCCCCTAGAAATGTGGGGCCTAAAATTAATACTATAGGCAGGGAAATGTTTCCCTTTCTAACCGAACAGAAACTGTATTTCGCTTCTGATGGCCATGCGGGCCTTGGTGGGTTAGATGTTTTTGAAAGCACCTTAGACGAAACGTTTTCAACACCTGTAAATCTAGGTCGGCCCTTGAATGGGCAACGCGATGATTTTGCCTACATCGTAGATGAAACCACGCAAAAAGGTTACTTCTCGTCCAATAGGGAAGGTGGTATGGGAGATGATGATATTTATTCTTTTCAACGTTTGGAAAGACAGTGCGGACAAGCCTTGCTAGGACAAGTAGTGTCAAATATGGGGATTCCAATAGAACATGTATCTGTATTTGTTTTCGATGAGACAGAGGCAGAGTTGGCCCAAACTAGCACCGATGAAAATGGCCAATACCGGTTTGATATTGAATTGGATTGTTCCAAACAATATGTGGTCAAGACATTTAGGCCGGGGTACAAGCAAAAATCCAAAAGCCTCGATACACCTCGCAAAGATCAATTCATTAATAATGTTCTTATGCAACTTCAAGTAAAGAATGACCTTATTGTGAAAGAGAATGGCCTTCTCAAAATTAAAATTGATAAGATATTTTTTGACTTCAATAGGGCAGGTATACGGCAAGATGCAGCCTTTGAATTGGGAAAGGTCGTGGCCGTAATGAAAGAATATCCCGATATGGTTATTAAAATTGAATCGCATACAGATTCGAGAGGTAATGCCGATTATAATGAAAAACTTTCGAATCAGCGGGCAAAAGCTACCCGTGATTTTTTATTGAGTAAGGGCATCAATCCCAAAAGAATTAGCAGTGCCACCGGCTATGGGGAAAAACGATTACTGAACGATTGTACAAATTTGTCCAATTGTTCGGATCAAAAGCACGATACCAATCGGCGTTCCGAATTTATCATTTTAGATATGCATGGTAGGTTGGCCGACTTAGAATTCGAGGACAATTAGCGCAATTTTACATCATCTTGCCGTTTAGGCTTTTCGTTGTAATAGTGGCTTCAACGATTTTCGTAGAAGGGTTGAAGTTTTCTTGACGTGATGATCAAACTTAATAGTTAACCAATATAGAAAATTTGGTTGCGTACGTTTTCGAAATGTATTT
>CALLVX010000129.1 GCA_938010765.1 uncultured Flavobacteriaceae bacterium
GCCGCTACAGGATGGAACCTCAAGAAAATGATGAAAAAGCTAAAGGAAGAATTCGAAAAATCAATTCGGCAGCTTGTTCATAAACTATTTCTACTTTTAGATAAACCTCAAATCATTAATTGATAAGGAACGACTAAGTAAGCTTTAAATTCGGATCATCCTCATAGGCCGAATCGATTTGTACGAGCCGGTCGAGTAAGGTCGTGAACAATCTGAAAAGCAACAACAAGGTTTCTTTATCCCTCAGGGTACCCCGTCGCTCAAAATACAGCACATGCACCCCCTCCTGATATTTCTTACCAAACAGGCCCTCGTCTTCTTTGATTTCGATATGAATATCGGGCACCATTTCAAAAAGCATTTTTAACTGGGCATCATTCAACAGTTGTTCTATTTTGTGTTTGTTATTTCCTTGAATAATGAACTTTTCATTGAATCGGTGGTCCCGAATCTGCAGATCTTGCATTCCAAAAAACTTTCCGATGCCACTAAAGAATCCTTCTCGGAATATTTTAAATTGCAGTCGGTCTTTGTTCAAAAATGGCACGCGCAAGCGCGTATAGGTACTGCTCGTCTTGCCATGATTACGCGTAAAGGTATCTAACAACAACTCCCAATGATCGTGCCGATAGCGCAATACGTCTTTTTTCCAAAACCCACCATCGATATAATCCCCGCCGATATCCTTTGCTATTTGATTCCAGATGAGGTCTTTAGAGGGACCAAAAATACCTTCGAGTAATGCCATTTATGACTTTTAAATTGTTGAACTGCTTGGAAAAATAAGAAACAGCGTTCGTGGGTTAAGTAGGCTTATAAATGTTGCTTAAAATCCATTCGCTTCCCTAGAATCCTGACCACATAAATTTCGTTTTCGTTCTCAAAATAATAATAAAAGACATGGCCTTTGAAATTATAGTACCTTAAAGCATTGGCAATTGGTGATGCATCTCTTGCCAATTCAGGACGTTCGGCCAATTCTTCCAAAAAACCTTCAAATTGAGTTAAATAATCTAAAGCCTGCTCTATGCCAAAAAACTTGATTCGATGTTTGTATATACCAACAATATCAAATTGAGCTCTGGTCGATAGATTATAGTTCCCCATTATCCACCTTCTTGATTATATCGCGAATTTTTAGAGGGCTTTTACCGCTCTGCAGGCCCTCATCAATGGCTTGCTTTAATTCTAAAAGTTTCATATTCTCCGCTTGGTCCTTTCTTACCAAATCACGGATATATTCACTATCGTTAGTAAAATCACCTTTTTCAACCCTGAGCTTTATCCAGCTATCCTGTTGGTCTGTAAATGTTATTGACTTTCTAGTTGTTCGCATAAAATAATAGATATGGTGCAATATAGTGATTATTGGCACCATGTCCTAGTGAATTATTAGGGCTAGTCGTTTGAAAAAGCAATTGTTTAAATGTACTCATGGGTGCCTTATACGAACTATCTTGTAAGGGGGAAGTTGTCGCGTTAAAAGACATTACCCTTTGTTGTCATGGCTCATTTCATATGCGCTTCGTACCAAAGCTTCCCCATAGGTTCGTTCTAACTTGCGGATTGCAAAATGAGCCTGCGCCATATTCTGAAAGTGGTGAATGAATGCTAGATTGATGGATGCCCCACCCGCGGCTCCCAATACCGGAATCGCCTGGGCCACGAACTTTTCCGATACCTGCACACTAAAGCGGGCGGCCACAGATGCTATAAACTGTACAAGCGCATTTGAACTCCCGTGCAAGAGCCTCTCCAATACTTTTGTACCTCCTTTGACCCCAGAACTGATTGCTATGCGCGAAGCATAGTATCCGGTCTCCAGACTATCATCGTGTTTTGTTTTTCCTCCCAACGCAAATACCTGCAAGCAGGCCAATTGGGTATCGAGTTCCGAAAGATCTTCCCCTTCTGCTCTGGCAATATCCATGATAGAACGCATCATCAATTTCGTCGCCAATGTAAGATCCACTCCAAAAGCGGCCGCTCCCAGGGCACCACCTACCAATCCCGAAGAGGTAACCAGCGCTTTGTAAGTTTTGTTCCACGGGGTCGACGTTCCTTTTTCCTTTTTCATGGAAAGCAGATTGGCCTTTACCACCGAATGCAACACTTTATAGCTAAGCTGCTGTATCCACTGTTGTTGTTTTTGGGGCAAGAGGTTGATGCGACTTTCAATCACATTACCTACCTTATTAATGCCTTGCATGGTCCAATGAACTTCCTCCATTTTGCTTTTGGCCTTTTCTAGCCTAACGAGGTCTGCCGGACTCATAGATTTGGTTTTTGTCATACAAATTCAAAAGGTGGTTTAGGCGCCTTTAACTATTAGTACGCAAAAATGGGAATTTGTTACGGGAAATGAAATGTTCAAGCACAAAATCGCACGGATGATTAAAACCCCGTATCCACCAACCGCTGCTTACTTCTCTTCTGCCGGAATACGGGTGGCGGCCTTACTAATGATCCTCCATTCGCCGTCCAATTTTTTAAGGAGGAACATATCGATAAATCGCATGTCTTGGGCTTCGATCAAAATCTCGGCCTTGGCCGTGGCGATGTTATGTTCTTGATCCACGATAAGTATGTTTCCCACCCGTCCATTGAAAACTCCTTTTTCCCGCTTCTTAAACAAATCGGCATATTCAGAGGGGGACAAACGATAGATCTCCTGCCCAGCTTTAGATAGGAACAAAGGCGCCTCCGAATAAAATGCACTCACAATTTGTTCAGGATTATTATATGAACTTCCTTCAATATAATTGGTAAGGGTTTCCCGAATAGCGGCATCCTCCTTAGATTGTCCAAAAATAGGTGCACTAATTGCTGCCAAAAAGAATGCTAAAATAACTGATTTCATATGTTAGATGTTAAATGTTAGATGTTAGATGTTAGATGTTAGATGTTAGATGTTAGATGTTAGATGTTAGATGAAAAAAATAAATTCAACTACAAATGTCAAATTCAAATTCAAAACCGAGTACTGCCAACTGTTCACTGTTTTCTGTTTTCCGTTAATTGCATTACAAGTGAAAGTGTTAAGTTCAAACTCAAAACTCATCACCCTTAACTCTTAACTTTTTTCACTGTTCACTATTAAAGATTCGTACAATTTCCCCATTACGGCGATCTTGCAGGTTTTCGGTCAGCAGGTATAGTTCTCCTGCCGGACTCTGAACTACTTTCCGGGCTCGTTGTCTGTTATCAACAAAGAGTTCTTCCAAGCTTTTTACGGTTTCCCCTTCCAATTGAATACGCCAGAGACTTCCCCTGGAAAGGCCAGGTACGATCAAATTGTTTTTCCATCCTGGAAACGCATCTCCTGTATAAAAACATAGTCCGGTAGGTGCTACGGTCTGTAGCCAATACCAGGTAGGGGCGGTAAATATGGTTCCTTCCATTTTTGGAGGTTGGTATTCCTTACTGCGATAGCCGCCAGTGGTCACAACGGGCCAGCCATAATTGCCTCCTTTTTGTAGCAAGTTGATTTCATCTCCCTGCATCGTACCATGCTCGCTAAACCATAGTTTTCCGGTTCGAGGCTCTCTTGTGATTCCCTGCGCCGCCCGAATACCAATAGCATACAAACCTGAGACCGCTTCCGCACCAAAATCAGGATTGTCTTCAGGGATACTGCCATCAGGGTTCAAACGATAAATTTTGCCGCGACGGTCGGTTACATCCTGTGCGATAGGAATCGCCGGTTGATCTTTTTCATTAAAGAGCCGCTCGCCGACCGTTACATACAATTTTCCATCAGGTCCAAAAACCATTCCTCCTCCATAATGAAAAAGTCCTTCAGAGAAAGGCAAGGCCAACAACAAGGGTTCAATGTTCGTCAGCGAATCGTTCTGCAATTTTGCACGAATTACTTTTGTGGTAGAACCACCTTCGCCCTTTGCCACATAGGATATGTATAGTTGTTGGTTCTGTTCATAATTAGGATCCAATAACACTTCCAAAATACCCGCATTGTAGGTAATCTTGGTGCTATCGGGAAGACTACCTGGGAAGGTTCCTGGTCTGAATTTGGCTTTTTCATACAAGAGCGAATCAAAACGATCTTGGGGAAAGCCTTTGATCGGAACTTTCTTTTTGGTCTCTAAATTAATTCGCAATAAATCGCCATCCTTTTCGGAAAGCAGTACTTCTTCCTCTGACAGAAATGCCATACTCCATGGGCGCGAGAGCCCGTCAACAACCACCTCCTTGGTCGGGTTTTCAGTACGTATCGGAGTAGGCTTCGGAGCCGTTTGGCAGCTCATACAATACAAAAGACATAGTAAAATAATTTGTTTCATAAGGGTAACTATTTTTATCAAAACTCCAGTATTCAGCGGATATAGGCTTTAATAATCATGATTTTTAAAACGGTTTTGGATGCGGGATGTTAGATGTTAGATGAAAAAAATAAATTCAAAACCGAGTACTGCCAACTGTTCACTGTTCACTGTTCACTGTTTGTAACAAGCAACTTAATTTCACTTTCCACCGGGGGTATATCACCAAGAAATCGAATCGCTTTACAAAATCTAATGCCGTTTCATTCAGCAAAAACTGTACGGGGGTGTAATAGCAATTCTCCATCATATTCCGCATGTCTATTACAACCCATTTATCTCGCTGCCCCATCTCCAAGAAGCTATCCAGGGGGTTTGGTTTCTGAAGTACATCCATTACGCTGCCTTCTCTTTCCTGATATCGCGGAACAATGGCAATATGAAGGGTTTTTGACCCGTTGTATTCCGCCAGTTCACTCAAGGTGTTTCCTATTCCGTAAAAAGCGTAGGGTTGAAACCCGCGGGAAAGGAAATTACGGTCCCATTTGACCAATAGCTTATCTGTACGAATATCGAATCCGTTCCGTTCTAATTCCTGTCTTAGAAAATGTTTTTCGTCTTTGATTCTAAGTTGATTCTTTTCAAAAAAACGGCGTTGTATATGCATGCGTACACGTAATAAACTTGTATTGAAAGCCGTTATTAAATACATATTTTCTGGGATCGTTGCCGCCTGCTTCAAAAATGCCTGCACTTCCTCTGAAGCGTCAACAGCATCACAAAATTGCAATGAAGCTCCTTTTCGATGCTCGTATAATCCTTCCAAAAACGCTATAGAAGCTGCATATGTAGCTTTGTATTTTTGTTGTTGTTCTGGAGCGAACGTATTGAACATCTCATCGGTCAACAGGGAAAGTGCATTCCATGATTCATAGCCAAACCCTAGAACGGACCAATCGTGTTCAGCTGCATTTTGCAAAAACTGCGCATCTGCGACAGATTTCATTTCGGGGATGGGCACGATTAGCTGCTTATTTTCCTGAAAAGTGTATTGGGTATTCAACGCTTTTAGACTAGTCTTCAAGTTCGCAGGTTCTTTCATTAATGAATCTAATATCCTTGCGCTTGGAACACCTACTCCTAAGGCCATCGTATGATAACCTACTTCCTGCAGTACAGGAATAATTGCGTCTGTAAATTCGGAACTAGATTTGGAATCGGGATAGTCACCCACCAATGTAAACTGTGCCTTGTTAGTTTCTTGTTCTAAAAAATTGGCGCCGGGGCCGTCTAGTACTCCATCGGTAATGGTAAACTCATACGTAAGCGGAATCAGGTGCTTTGTGGATAACGAGTCTTGGGATCTCGTTACAAAAGAAATACTCATAAATAACAGGCAAACGATTTCAAAATAGCGTTTCATAGGATTTAATTAGACCCGCAACTTAGCCAAGGTCTTATCAATATCCTTTAAAAATCATGATGTTTAAAACGGTTTTTGGATGCTCGGTACTCGGTGTGAAAAACAAATTCAAACTCAAATGTCAAATTCAACTACAAAACAAGTTCAAATTTAAAAGGGCCAGAAGTCGGATGTTCGGTGTGAAAAACAAATTCAAACCACAAATTCGAACACATAACTTTTTCACTGTTTACTTTATACCTATTACTGAATATTGCTTGCTCATGAGCAAGTCCAACCCTTCATCTTCTGTCTTCCAAAATCAACTGCGAACTCATAAATTTTCACTGTTCACTCTTGGCCTTCTTCCTGTATTGAGAGGGCGTATGGCCTGTAGCCGTTTTAAACGAGATATTGAAGGAAGTCACATTTCCGAAACCGCAGTCGTAGGCGATGGTCGCTATTTTTTCTTGCGCATACGTACTGTCGGCCAGTAATTTCTTTGCTTTTTGAATGCGATAGCTATTTACGAACTCAGAAAAGTTCTGTTGTTCGTTTTCATTGATCGCTTGGGAAAGTTCTCTTGGCGCAATGCCTAATTGTTTCGAGGTTCGGTGCAAGCTTAAATCGCTATCGAGGTAGGCCTCCTCGGTTTCTAAAAGAGTTTTCAATTGAGAAACATACTTTTGCGAAGTGGCATGATCCATCGTAGAATTCGCATACTTTTCAACTGCAAAAGAGGAACGTTTCAATAACAAGAACGAAAATATATATACCAAAAGTGAAAAGAAGATAGCCCCTCCGATGTAGTAAGGAATCAAACCTGCCAAGTTTCCCATATAAAACACCCAGACCAAGGCTACCCCTATGAGAAGATTTCGATACCAGGACCAAACAGATTTCCCCGCCGTAAGATGCCGCAACAACAGGAGTATCGATAAGACAAGATAAACCGCCAAATGTAAAAAAACCGATAAATAGAAAACATAGGACCACCCGTTTTCAAAACTGTTGGGAATGATCTTACACCCGACTACAAAAACAATAAACAGAAGCAGGTGCCAGTAGTTTTTCTTTGCAAATTTTTTCTCCCTGCCCAATAATACCCGTCCGTAAAACCAAAGAAACGGCCCGGCCAAAAGAATGCCTGACAATCCTAGATTGCGGTGCCAGGGCTCTAAGTCGAAATAGACATTTAAAACAGATTTCCCAATACGAATGGATAAGCCCAGAAGCAACAAGGCCAAAAACATGTTGGCATTTTTGTTTCCTTTTTTCAACGTAAAAAGATACACACACAAGAAAAGTGCTTGGGCCAAACCAAGACAACTAAGCACCAGAATAATACTTTGGGAATCCACTCCTTAAAAATAGGAAGAATCTTTGGATAGTGTTTGGTGAAAAAAACAAGTGCAAGCACAAGTGTCAAGTTCAGGTTCAAAAAACAAATTCAAACTCATAACTTTTTCACTGTTCGCTTTATACTGTTTACTGAAAACTCCTTTTTCCTGTATTAAACGATTAACAACACATATACGGCATACAAAATACTTAATGTGACCAAAATGCTCAAAACCAGCACACCCCGTTCTTCCCTTTTATATTCTTTGATTTTTTTACGGATGATCTTCATATCCTGTTCGGTAGATTCTTTTAAATTGAGTTTGGTGATCCCCTCGATGCCATAAACATCTTCTTTTTGGCGAAGCCTACGCTTCTTTAATAAGTTCCTGTTGTTTTTCAGGCTCGTAATCGCCCCTGAAATTCCTCCTCCTGCCATAGTCGTATCTGTATTGACTCTACCGATGTACAGCAAATTGGGGGCTTTGTTACATTGTATGAAGGGTGAAAAGGGAACTCAAAAGCTTTTTTGAATCTGTAATGCATGCTTACTTGTCACGCAATCGACTAGCAAAACGATAGGTTTTATCACCAATCGCCATGGTCAACGTATCATTACGAATCGCATTCATCGCTTCCTCCCGCGATAAGTGATTCAGGTCTTTTCGGAAATCGATTTCTTCAGGACTAGCAGATACCACTTCCAAATGACCTTGCTTAGAAGAAACAACGGTAACCTCATTGGTTAACAAATTGAAACCTGACTTGTTCCCTACTCTTAACAAAATTTGAATATTCTGACCATGGTCAGACCGCAAATCATTGTACCAGCACATCGCAAATAAATCGCCGCTATCAAAAAACCGCAAGCGTTGAAAATCCCCCGCATCTGCTATGAAAACATTATCCTCTTGAACACTATCATAGGAGATACTTGAATCATAATTCAACATTGTTTTACAGCTAAAAAATAGCACCAGTATCGAAATAGAAAAACAACAAATTGGTTTTTTCATTTTGGTAATCGGTTTGCAATACTACAAAGATACTAAGCCGTACCTTTTAAAGCGGTTTGTCCCAAAACAACTCCCATTTTTTATATTTTTTTAATCATGCCCGTTTCCTTACATTTAATACGACTAATTAGAACCTTACGAAATGAAAACGATCTACGCCAAAATCAGCCTTTTTGCGCTGGTTCTTTTGTTATTACCTATTCACAATAATGCCCAAAGACGAAAAAAAACGACGTCGGTAAAAACGGCGTATCCTGAGGCACTTTATTCTAGCTTGGAATACCGTTCGATCGGACCCCATCGCGGAGGACGATCCGCCGCAGTAACCGGCGTACCAGGAGAACCCAACCTCTTTTATTTTGGAGCAACCGGTGGCGGGGTATGGAAAACCTTAAACGGTGGCCGAACCTGGGAAAATATTTCCGACGGCTATTTTGGCGGAAGTATCGGTGCCGTTGAAGTGGCCAAAAGCGATAACAACGTCATTTATGTCGGAGGAGGCGAAAAAACCCTTCGCGGCAATGTATCCTCGGGCTATGGTATTTGGAAAACGGAAGATGCCGGAAAGACC
>CALLVX010000130.1 GCA_938010765.1 uncultured Flavobacteriaceae bacterium
TCGACACTCTTACCGTTGTCGAACTCTTTTAAAATCTTAGCAATCTGTGTGGGTGAAAATTTGCTCTTCCTCATAATACCGTTTAAAATTAAGATTATTATTCTACTTTTAAACAGTTCGCTTTTAAGGGAAGCTTACATAATGAAGATGTACAAGAACAAATAAATTCTTTTGCATTGTCAAATAAAATATACCTATTATCTGATGCCGACTCTCCCAAAACAGGCAGTAAAAAAGCTCTGCGTAGGTCTAATTTAGAAGAGTTGTCCAAGGAAAGAGAAAATTTTTATTATCAACGCACTAAATCAGTGGAAATTGAAAACCTTCTTCCTATGTCAATGATAAAAGGTTTTATGAAGAATCTGGTAGATAAAAAGCATCAGGATAAATTAGAAAGTATTTATTTTACAAGAAAAGAATATTTTGACATTCGCCTTGGTAAATTTTATCGCGAAACATTAAAGAAAAATAAAATTCCATATTGTGACAATAAATCATTTTTTGAAAAATCAGGGACTTTAAAAAATGATTATAAGCAAAAACTTTGTCGGGAATTTCTAGCAACTGATTTTAGCTACGAAAAGTTAGTAGAACAGAACCCTGAATTAGACCGTATTATTAAAAATCTTTATAATTTCTTGAAAAAGAAAAAACGCTTTAAACAGTAAGGTCTAAAATCTAGCATCTAAAGTCTCTTATCTCAAATCTTACCTCTAATACTTCGACCCGTCGTGCTTCCCTTTCTCCCAGCCGGTTTTTCCCAAGTATTGATCCGCACTTTCAACCGCGCCGTCTTCTATGGTGGTCCCCATAGAATCGTTCCAACGGTTGAGGTAGCCAAAAAGCGATACCACCCCCAACATTTCTACAATTTCGCCTTCATTCCAGTGCTCGTATAAACGGGCTTTGATTTCGGGGTCTACCGCATTGGGCACTTGGGATGCTAGCAATGAAAAATCAAGCGCGGCCCGTTCGGCCTCCGAAAAAGCAGGGTGGGTACGATACTCCCAAATGTTGTCTAATTGCTCTTGCTCGGCCCCATAGCGTTCCGCCGCCCTGATGGCATGGGCCTGGCAATAGCGGCAACCTGCAGCATTACTACTCACCCAGGCGATCATGCGTTTCAAGGCAGAGGTGACCCTGCCCTCATTGGCCATTACCGCTTTATTGATGTTAATAAATGCTTCGGATATTGTCGGGCGATGTTGCATCGTAAGCACTGAGTTCGGACAAAACCCTAGGGTCTCGTTAAAGAATTCGGCCAGTTTTTTTGTTTCACTGTCATGATCGGGATCAAGGGGAGAGACTAATGCCATACTGCAAGTTTTTTACGGTGTATTATGTTACTTTTGGTGTTCACGAAGAAACGAAAAATTATGGCTACAACAAATCATATCAGTACCAAATGGCTAGGGAATATGGCCTTTGAAAGTAACAACCCCTCTGGACATTCACTGAAAATCGATATTGCGAAAGAAGACGGGGGCGATAGTAGCGGGTTTCGTCCTAAAGCACTCATGTTATCGTCCTTGGCAGGCTGTTCGGGCCTAGATATCGCTTCCCTGATGAAAAAAATGAAACTAGAGGTCGAAGAATTCCATATAGAAACCATCGCCAACCTTACCGACGAACACCCAAAGTATTATGATTCGGTGATCATCGAATACCATTTTCACGGGAGTAATTTAAAAGAAGACAAGCTTCAAAAGGCAGTAGACCTCTCCGTAGAAAAATATTGTGGGGTGATGGAGATGTTCCGCCGGTTTGCAGAATTGGAGATCAAGACGGTGTTTCACGGGAAATAAAGTTCAAGTACAAGCTCAAAGGATAAAAAGTATGATCTTGAAGATCGTTTAGTTGCTTTTGCGGCAGATATTGTCATTTTTTGTAGAGACTTGCCACGCGATATCCCTGGAGAATATTACGGGAATCAACTTTTAAGATCTGGTGGAAGTGCCGCATTAAATTTTGGAGAAGCCCAGGGAACCAGTAGTGCTCGAGATTACATTAGCAAACCAGGAATTTGTCTTAAAGAACTGAAAGAGTCTAGGGTAAACTTGAAAATACTGACCAAAGTAAACTATGGAAGTACCACATCAAGAGCAGTGCTCTTGAAAGAAGTGGAAGAATTGGTTAAAATTATAGCAACAATTATTAAAAACAAAAGATGAGTTCCTGGCATGGTTTACGGGTGAAGACCGCGTTGAACTTGAACTTGAACTTGAAACTTGCACTTGAAACGCATGCGTTGGACCATTAAACCAAGACCGGAACAAGACCAAATCGACCAACTGGCCGTTGACCTTAAGGTTGACCCATTGGTAGCCCAGCTGTTATTGCAGCGGGGAATTAGCTCGTATGAACAGGCTAAAAGTTTCTTTAGACCCCAATTGAGCGATCTTCACGATCCCTTTTTAATGCAGGATATGGACGTTGCCATTGCCCGTATTGAACAGGCGATTGCAGTTGGTGAGAATATTTTGGTGTATGGTGATTATGATGTGGATGGTACCAGTTCGGTAGCCTTGGTTTCTTCGTATCTCTTGGAACGGTACCCCAATGTCGCTACTTATATTCCCGACCGATACGGAGAAGGGTATGGCGTTTCGTACCAAGGAATCGATTTTGCCGAAGACAATGGGTTTACGCTGATCATTGCCCTTGATTGTGGTGTGAAGGCGATTGAAAAGGTCGCCTATGCTTCGGAAAAAGACATTGATTTTATTATCTGTGACCACCATAGACCCGGCCCGGAATTGCCCAAGGCCGTGGCGATTTTAGACCCTAAAAGAGCAGATTGTACCTATCCGTACGACGAACTTTGTGGTTGTGGGGTAGGCTTTAAGCTAATACAGGCCTTAGGTAGCCGCAGTGGGGAGACCATTGATGATTTGCTACCTTATTTAGATTTGGTAGCGACCGCTATCGGTGCCGATATTGTGCCCATTACAGGGGAAAATCGCATATTGGCCTACCATGGACTTCGGGTAATCAATACCGCCCCAAGAATCGGATTCAAGGCCATTATTGATCAATTGAACAAAAGCAGTTTGACGATTACCGATGTGGTGTTTATCATCGCACCGCGGATCAATGCGGCAGGGCGAATGAAGCATGGGCAGCATGCCGTAAACCTGTTGACGGAAACGAATCTTGAGAAGGCGCAGGCGTTCGCAAAGGAAATAGAACAATTTAACACCGATAGAAAGGGCCTTGATCAGGAGATTACACAAGAGGCCTTGCTACAAATTAATGAAAATAAAGAAGAAGACCGCTTCACCTCGGTCGTCTATGACCCTTCCTGGCACAAGGGCGTAATCGGCATTGTAGCGTCACGTTTGACCGAGACCTATTACCGACCTACATTGGTATTTACCAAAAGTGGCAATAAATTGGCCGCTTCGGCCCGTTCCGTGAAGGGATTCGATGTATACAATGCACTGCAGGGCTGTGCCGATTGCATTGAGCAATTCGGCGGACATAAATACGCAGCTGGCCTCACCCTATTGGAGGAACAATATGCGCCCTTCAAAACGCAATTTGAAAAGGTGGTTTCGGAGAGTATCGACCCGGCTTTGCTGATTCCTGAAATTAAAGTGGATACGTTGATAAGGTTAAAGGATATTACGCCCAAACTGATGCGAATTATTCAGCAGTTCGCCCCGTTCGGCCCGGGCAATATGAGCCCCGTCTTTATGGCGGAAGACCTAAAAGATTCTGGGTATGCGAAAGGGGTCGGAGAAGAGGAAAAACACCTTAAATTATCGGCAAAACAATATGGTAGCGGGCCTATAAGTGGCATTGGTTTTAACCTTGGGGATAAGTTGCCGCTTGTTTCGAAGGGAAATGGGTTCAGTGCTGTTTTTGGTATCGAAGAGAACGAATGGCAGGGAAGAAAAAGCCTGCAATTGAAACTAAAAGATATTAAATGATGGTTTTTCCATCAGACATGTTTCAATAGTATCGGTTGCTTTTTCTCAAAGCTAGTTTTAGAAGTACTATTCCATAGCTATCGATTTGTTATAGGAAACCTATAAAAACCTCAGAAGTATAATGAACTTATCGCAAAATTTAGGATTCCCGGAGAACACTAAATTACTGATTGTGCATGCCGATGACGCCGGGTTATCGCATTCGGGGAATAGAGCGACAATCAAGTCACTTCAATACGGAGTTGTGAATTCATTTAGCATTATGGTTCCGTGCCCATGGTTTCACGAAATGGCAGTTTTCGCAAGAAAAAATCCTCGCTTTGATTACGGAATACATTTGACACTTACCTGTGAATGGGAGTATTATCGATTTGATCCGGTTTTACCAATTTCGGAGGTGCCTAGTTTGGTTGACGAAAATGGCCATTTCTATAAAAAAGAAACCAGTTAAGGGAAAATGCAACTTTGGAAGATGTAGAAAAGGAAATTGATGCGCAAATAAGAAAAGCGTTTAAACTTGGTCTAAACCCTACTCATATTGATTCTCATATGTACAGCGTTGGAGCGAGTGCTGAATTCTTTGAAGTTTATAGGCAAGCAGGAGAGAAATATAACCTTCCGGTTATGATAAGTAAACAATTGATGGATATGGTAGGTTTGGATACCAGCCAAGCACTAAAAGAAGGAGATTTATTAATAGATAAAGCGCATTATGGAATATTCGAATATTTTGAGTCTAAGAAGTTAGCCAAGTATTACTCGGATGTTTTTGAAGATTTGGTTCCTGGTCTGAATATAATTTTAATTCACCCGGCTTTCAATGACAACGAAATGAAAGGAATAACAATCGACCATCCTAATTTCGGGTCTGAATGGAGGCAAATTGACTTCGATTCTTTTAATACTAAGGAAATCAGATATAAACTCGAACAGAATGACATCGAACTAATTACTTGGAACGACATCAAAAATACAGGAAGAAAATCCCATAACAAAGACGGTAATTAGCATACGTTTCGGGACGGGCTTAAAGCAATTTGAAGACAACCTTTTGATTAAAAGAACAAGAATTGGAACGCACTTATTGTTTGGGAGACATGTACCTTTTGGGGATAATTGTTGTCGTTTTATTAGAATATTTAGAAGTTTCTTGGCATATATTTATTTCGCACGATCTTTAAGTCCTCCCTTCTTCAATAGTAATATCTTTACTGTAGATTTCTTCTAGCCCGTTATCGCATGGATCCATACGCAGCCTTACGATTTAAAGAGTTCAACATTTTTTTGGGAGTGCGTTTTGCGATGGTTTTCGCCTGGTCAATGCAATTTATCGTTATCGAATGGCAGGTATATTCTATGACCAAGGATCCATTGTCATTGGGTATCATTGGCTTAATGGAGGTTATCCCTGCCGTGTCAATGGCCCTATTTGCAGGGCATGTGGTAGATCAAACAGAAAAGCGCAATTTACTGATCAAATGCATCCTAGGGTTTTCGATGCTAAGTTTGGGTCTTTTTGTGTTGAGTTACCCGGGAATGGAAGGTCGAATAGGCAAGAATTCGGTGCTATACAGTATTTATTTTTTGGTCTTTTTGGGCGGGATCGTACGGGCGTTTCTGGGCCCCACTATTTTTTCCCTGATTGCCTTGATCGTTCCCAAAAAAGTATACCCCAACGCGGCTACTTGGAGCAGTACAACCTGGCAAATGGCAGCGGTACTTGGTCCGGCCGTGGCAGGTTTTAGTATCAGTTGGATCGGGATGCATTGGTCTATGTGTCTTATTCTTTGTTTTTCCTTGATCGCCCTGCTCAATCTCTTTCGTATTTCACGGAAACCGATCTTAAACCCCAAAATAGGAGAACCCGTTTTGCAGAGCTTGCGCGAGGGTTTGCGATTTGTATTCAATAGCAAGGCTGTTTTTGGGGCCCTTACATTGGATATGATCGCCGTCTTGTTCGGAGGGGCAGTAGCGCTTTTACCAGTGTTTGCCCAAGATATTTTAGAGGTAGGGGCAGAAGGTTTCGGCGTTCTAAGGGCGGCCCCCGCAGTAGGTGCTGCCCTGATGATGGTGGCCTCTACGCGTTTCCCATTGCACAAGGCTGCGGGAAAAAAATTGTTGTTGGCAGTGTTTGGTTTTGGTATTTGTATGGTTGTTTTTGGACTGTCTTCTTGGTTTTGGATTTCGGTAGTAGCACTTTTTTTAAGTGGGGCATTAGATGGTATTTCGATGGTGATACGCCAAACCATCCTCCAATTAAAAACACCCGACCACATGCGAGGCCGGGTGGCTTCGGTAAATTCAATGTTCGTAGGGTCTTCCAACGAGTTGGGTGCCTTTGAAAGCGGGCTCACCGCCAAATGGATGGGCACGGTAACCGCTGTGGTGTTCGGAGGTACCATGACCTTGCTTACGGTAGGGCTCACAGCCATCGTTTCCCCAAGTTTTAGAAATTTGGATCTTGAGAAAGAGGTAGAAGCCCACGAAGCCGACGAGGATAGCTAGTATTGAAATTAAAAGTAGGGTATCTGCGGCAACAAGTGTTTAGAAGGCAATTATAGTCATTCTAAATAACAGCTATGTTGCGTATCCGCTATTTTTTCCTATTTGTTGTTTTATGTACCTTCAACGTGCAAGGCCAGGAAGCAAGTGTCGAAAAATCGATTTATGGTATTCAAACAGGGTTTTGGGGTGTTTGGGGCTATAACGAAACAAAATTAAGTCCCGAATGGGCCCTACGCAGCGAGGTGGGGCTGTTCGATTACCTAGGATTGGTCGAAGGGTTGAGTTTGGAACCGGTGTTGACGGTGGAGCCCCGACTTTATTTTAACCTTAAAAAACGACTGGCCAAAGGAAAACGCATCGATGGAAACAGTGGTGGCTTCTTTGGGCTTAAAACACGCTTTCGACCCGATGTTTTTAGCGTTCCCGTAAATACGTATCGCACCCAAAAGAATCCCAGTGTAGCTTTTATACCGACCATTGGTGCGCGTAAAAATATTGGCTCGCATTTAAATTACGAATTGGGTTTTGGACTGGGAGTGGAGTATTTTCAAAAAGGGTGGGATCCTTATTTTAATGGGGGTACACAAAATACGGACTCAAAACTCTTCTACGCATTTAATATTCACCTACGGATTGGGTTTAATTTATAGTTTCATGGGCGAACTTTTCAAGGGAAAGCTGTTGCCCATCAAAAACGGCATAGGTGTAATAGTTGATCCAGTCTCCTAAATTGGTGTAGCGAGCTTTTCCATTAAGATTTATTTCCAAGGGCAAATGTCGATGTCCGAAAACAAAATGATCGTAATGATCGGTTTCTAACTTTCGCTTGGCATATTGCACCAACCATTCCTTTTCTTCCCCCAAAAAAGTAGCATCCTCGTCTCCGGAAATTAGTTTGTTTTTTACTGAGAAATACTGGGCCAAACGAACCCCCCAGTCGGGATGCAACCAACGGTATAACCATTTTGAAAAAGGGTTGGTGAACACTTTTTTCATACGCTTGTACCCCTTGTCGTGTGGTCCTAGGCCATCTCCATGACCCACAAAGAACGATACGCCGTTTATCTCGTATTGCTGTGGTTTGTGAAAAACGGGAATGTTCAATTCTTCTTCAAAATAACCGTTCATCCATAGATCGTGATTGCCTACGAAAAAATAGATTTGAATACCGGCATCGGAAAGCTCTGCCAGTTTCCCAAGTGTTCGCGTAAAACCTTTTGGAACAACGGTCTTGTACTCCATCCAAAAATCGAATAGATCGCCTAAAAGAAACAGGACCTCGGCGTCTGCTTTGATGCTGTCGAGCCAGGCCACAAATTTGCGCTCACGAACGCGACTTTGCTCCATGGTAGGAGCTCCCAAGTGATTGTCACTTGCAAAATAGACCTTTTTGCCCGCCTGAATGTTGATGGTTGTCATTGAATTGTAAATATAGGAAAAGCTACAGGGAACTGTACATTCACAAAAGCGACGGCTCTAATTGTCTGAAGCGTACCACTCTGCAAACGAGGTTCGGGTCTCTTGAAGCCTTAAAGAATGTAGCACAATGTCTTCTGGTATACGGGCTTTGATCTTCGCTGCAAAATCAATGACCATATTTTCACTCGTTGGCTGGTAGTCGGCCAAGATGACCTTATGACCGCGATCGCTTAACTCTTTTGCCAGTTCAACATGGGGGGTGTTTCTGTTAAAAACCGTAGCATGATCAAACTCGTTTACAATTTCTTCTTTCACGATTTTTTTAAGATCCCCGAAATCGATCACCATTCCCAACTTTACATGAGTGGTGTCGGTAATAGGCTTGCCGATAACCGTCACCGACAGTTTGTAGCTATGACCATGCACATTGCGGCATTTGCCATCATAACCGAACAGCGCGTGCCCTGTTTCAAAAGTGAATTGTTTGGTGATTCTAATGTTGCCCATGACCTATAAATTGGATGGCAAAGGTACGGATTTTAGTAGATGGGAAAAGAAGTTTTTGCTTTATGGAAATAGCGAACCGATAGCAATGCTATTCACGAAAAGAATGGCACAGGTATCCTCTATTCCACGAGTTCATGGCATGTAATCTTTCCGCGAAATGGTCTTTGGTCGTTTGTCTACCAATTATTTTCTTAATTCATCAGCACAAGATCAAGTTCCCCTTTGCCAATTGCTGCATGACAACAATCCCGCCCTACCTGATAGGCCGAACGAATCACTTCTTCCTCGTTTATAAACCCCTTAAAGAGGATATTTCTGCTGATGCCCGGGGTATTGGAATCGGTGATATCAGAATACAGAAGATAGGTGCCATTTTGTCGAGAGGCCTCGAGTTCGTCATCACTCAGTGTTGGGGTCAAGTCTTCTTGGGTTTCTTGGTCGAGCACTTCGTAGCGATCCAACTGAATCACAACACCACTGGCATCCTTGACGGTTACCGAAAAGGAAATAAATATCTGTGTACAAGCAATTGCATCACAATTGATGGACGGTTTGTCATCGGTATTGTCACAAGCTAACAAGAGGGTGCACAGTAAACAGAAAAGGAATGTTTTTTTCATGATTGTTGGGGTGTACCTATAAGATAGCATTTCCCAGGATGGTTGCGCAGCATGGATACGCAACAGGGGATTCTTATCGTTTGAACTTCCTTCTCGTTCGTACCCGGTTCACAAAATAAATGACCAATACGAACAGTGCCAAAATAGGAAAGATGAGGTCACCGTTTAAAAAATTCAAAATTTTCATGAGTTCCTTTTTTTAGTATAGGATATCTCTAGAACGGCAAGTAGCGGAGAATATTATTTCTTGAATTTAGAAAGTGCGTTTCTAGTGAACTGCGATAGCACCAAGGTGCCGGTAATGGCTGCCCGATCTACCAAGAGCGTGCTCCAATGATCGGTACCTTCCCACAATACTTTTTTCCATTCCTCAAGTCCTTGGGGGTTGTATTCCGAGAGTTTTTGTGAAAAGAATTCAATTTCTTTA
>CALLVX010000131.1 GCA_938010765.1 uncultured Flavobacteriaceae bacterium
TTATCGAGCCTTTTTTACACTTTATCCGAACTTTTTCCGATGACCGAAAATATGGGGGTTTTGAACGAATCAGAACCCTGTAAAATGCACTTGCGACGGTTATAATAATAACAAATCGCACGTCATGAAAACCATCGCAACTTTTATCTTAGTATTGTTTATCGGAGTTTCTGCCCAAGCTAAAAACGCTTCTGAGGAAGTAAAGGTAGCTACCATTGAAATGAGCATTGTAACCGATATCGTAATCAAGGAAACGGTGCAATTGGAAAAGACAACAGAAGTAGCGCGTTTGTACAGAAGAAAGCACAGTATGGTCAAAAAGGCTCTTGCTTTTACGACCAAAAGAAACCGTGCTAAAATGGCCTAATCGCCTAAAGCGGCTTCATCAATCTTGTACCTCATAAATAGTAGGCAGTTTAAAAAAAGCATTCGTGGTTTGGTCGAGGCGATCCGAAATGATTTTAAAGTTCCCCTAGTTGCCTTCAGATCAACAAACTTGTCAATGATGCTCCTATTGCGATACAGGACAATCGTATTGGCCACCTTTTGATTGATCATCGCCCGATCTATTTCCGTTTTTGTATCTGAGAAGGAAGGCACAAAGGTCAATGCCAGCTGTTCCAATCCCAGTTCGGCTCCTAGGCTGGCCAAGGTCTCCCTGCGTTCGGCCGCGTCGTATTGTTCGGTGTTCCCATAGATAAAGTATGCTTTAAGGGTCGCCTTCCGGTTTCTGCCCTCTTGCTCTAAGTACTTCAACCATTTTTTGATCTCCGACCAATCGGGATTGTTCCCCACAAAATACAGCAGCCCATGGTAGCGCCCGTATTTGCATACCGGGCAAGTGGTGGTACCCTTGTCCGGCCCCCAGGCATGATAGGGGGTAAAGGAGTCCATATCCTCTCCGATTTTTTTCCCAGATTGCACGGTTTCTTTCGTGCTTTGCGGATAATCAGGGATGTTCAACCCTAGAATAATATCGTGCTCCGCAATCTGGAGATCTCCTTTTTGCAATAGGCGCAGTACGCCACTGCCGCCACGATTCGCTAGCGCCTGTCGTTTTTTAGTGGTCAACAGCGGATCGTCGTCAAATACAAAGGCATCCAGATAGTATTGGCTGCGGTTGTTCGGTTCCTTGATGGTGGGGTGAATATGGGCCGGCTCCCTAGCATTCGGATAGGCGCCCGGGCGAAGGGTGTAGATGGCATAATGCCCGTTCTCATCTGTTTTGACCCATCCGCGTAGGGCTCCGTGGCGACGGGCTTCCGGATGTAACTGCTCATTAGGGGCATACACACCATCGGTATTCGTCTGGTAGTAATAAAGAATCACGTCGGGTGCGGGGGTCTTGGCATCGTTTTGATACATGGTACCGGTGATCAACAATCGTTGACCAGGCATGTTCCAAGCGGCACTGGTATCTACGGCATGAAGCCTTTCGGGCATTCCTACATACAGCAGCTCCTTATTTTCAAAAGGGCCACCGACAAGCAGCTCGTCCGCGGTAGTATTGTTAGCGGGTTGCTCCGTATGCTGCCCTTTGCAATGGGTAAGGGCGATCAGGAGTACTACTGATAGGAAAAAATGACCTCGTAACTGCATCTGTTTTTTTCGCAATCTAGCATGCGGCGGCCGTCTTTTGAAATACTATTTGCACGAATAGGCTGGGTGGAGGAGTCTTTTTGCTCAGTGGGGGATCAGCGAATGCCAATTCTGACGATAGTGCCGACTAAAGCGAACTGTTTTTCCGTTCCTAAGCACCGCATCGTAATCGCCATTCTTGCGGGAATGTAGGAGGACAATATGGTGCTTGTTCACCAATGCAGAGCGATGTACGCGGATAAAAACAGTCGGGTCTAAGGTCTCCATCAATGTTTTAAGGGAGGCATTGTGCAAATAGGTCTTATCGGCCACCGCTATTTCGCTATAGGGCCTATTGGCCGTAACCGCTTCAATCGTCTGGGTCTGTAACGTAATGATCCGTATCCCTTGCCGTACCGTCAGCACCTTCGAATAGGCCTTGGAAGGAACCGCCTGGACAGCTGCCTTGGTCTTTTTCAAATAACGAAAGGCTAGCGGGGTCAATACATACAGAAACAGCGTCGGGTAGGTATAGCTTGAAATGGCCGATTTAAGAATGGTTTCAAACCGATGCGGAATTGGGTATAGCAACTCACTGGCCCAAATGAATACCCCGGCAAACAGGTAGATATGTACAAAGGTACACACCGCTCCAAAAAGGAGAAGAATCCCAACAGAAACAAGCAACTTCTTGGATGTGTGTCGTTCGGATAAGATGATACCGGCAAAGAGCAAGGGGATAAAAAAGAACAGGTAGGTATTGTAGAGCAAGGACTCCGACCAATAGAATTGAAACAGCTTCAGTTTGGCTTCAATGTAATCTTGAAAAACCGCCAAGGCATAGAGGGCAGTAACGAAAAGTGCCGCCCAACCCCAAGATCGAGTCGGAATACTACGTTCAATGTTCTTTTGAATCAGCAACAGCATACCTTTTTTTTAGTGCATCGTGTACGTGCATCTGCTAGAGAGATAGGCAATTCTTCGTTTTTTACTAGCCAAGGACTTCTTAAAACCGCTCTTTTTTACCGATAACCGACCTATTAATTCGGTAAGGTGAATTTGAGTGTGAATCCACTTATCGGGACTTTTTTACACTTTAACCGAAATTTTCCCGATGACCGAAAATACGGGGGTTTTGAACGAATCAGGACCCTGTAAAATGCACTTGCGACGGTTATAATAATAACAAATCGCACCTTATGAAAGCCATCGCAACCATCATCTTAGTTCTTTTTATCGGAGTTTCTGCCCAAGCAAATACAACTGCCAAAGAAGTGAAAGTAGCTACCATTGAAATGAGCATTGTAACCGACATCGTGATCAAAGAAACGGTGCAATTGGAAAAGACGACGGAAGTGGCGCGTTTGTACAGAAGAAAAAATAGCATGGTCAAAAAGGCCCTTGCTTTTACAACAAAAAGAAACCGTCCTAAAATGGCCTAATCGCCTCGAGTGCACAGCCAACGGCTATTCCTTTAATTCTTTTACGCCCTGCGCAAAGTCGATCGCATTTTCATACCCTAACTCCCTTCTTGCCTTTTCATCGGATACCGAAAACTCCGTACCCATTAAACGGATCATCAATGGCATCACCGGTGGTCTCGATTTAAGCCCCAAGGTTTTCCAAATACCCCCAAATACATGTGCCATGACCACGGCTACTGTTCTGGGAAGTTCTTTTTCCCCCGGATTCAGGCCCTCTGCCTTTAAGATGGCCTCAAAAGTGGTACGCATAGATCGCCGGTCCCCATCCGTTACAAAATAGGCTTCCCCGCCTTTTTCGGATTGGAATGCGGCAAGCACTGCGTTGGCCAGATTTTTCACATGAATGGTCGACAGTACTTGATGCCCGCCCCCAATCCATTTCCATTTTCCGTTTTTGACATTTGCCAGCAGATCTTCGTAGTGATGATTGTTCGGTCCCCAAATCGCAGGCGGTCGCAACGACAGGGTCATAAAGGTTGCACTATTGGCCTTCAATACATGGTATTCGCCAATGGCCTTGGTCTTAGGATACAAGGCTTTTGGAAGGCCCTTCTCGGCCTCGGCCTCGCTCAGGTTTACGATGGGGGAGCCTGGCACTACGGGTGCCGCACTGATATAGACGAATTTTGCAATGCCATTTTCCTGCGCCAGTCGCAATAGGTTCTTGGTCGCCTCTACATTGATTTGGTAAAAAGGGGTCTTGTCATAGGTAAGGTCCATATGGGCCGCAGCGTGCAATACATAGTCGCATTTTGACAAGGCTTCCGCCGTGTTGTTGGAAAGGGCGGTAAGATCGTCCAGTACCGGAACAACATTCATGGCTTTTAGTTTTTCGGCCGATCTTTCACTTCTGGCCAAACCATATACCTGATACCCCTTTGCTTGCAACATAGGAATAATGCTTTTTCCGACAAAACCGGTTCCTCCCGTGATAAATAGATTCATAGTCCTTCTAGTTGTGTTTCAAAAGGCAG
>CALLVX010000132.1 GCA_938010765.1 uncultured Flavobacteriaceae bacterium
AAAGTTGTAGATTGCATTTTAAAGAGCAACGAGACCTGCAAGGTGTTGTTTGTCATAGATGTCAAGGCACAGATCACTATTGGCTCAAGAACAAGTGGAGCTATCAATGTAAGGGTTGTAATGCAAGAATATCCTTGCGCAGCGGCACTATAATGGAGAGTTCCAAACTATCCTTCATGATTTGGTACAAAACAATATTTTTATTGAGTACTACCAAAAAAGGTTTTTCCAGCAAAGAGATTCAGCGCCAGCTAGGTTTAAAACGGTATGAGCCAGTCTGGGCTATGGTTCATAAGCTTCGTCAGGCAATGGGGCAACGAGATGACCGCTATACTCTGGAAGGTATGATAGAGGCGGATGAAGGATATTTTACAATAGAGGCTTCGGCCAAGGACCATAACACTCAAAAGTCCGGTCGTGGCAGCAAGACAAAATCCAATGTAATGATAATGGCCGAGAGTACTGTTCTAGAGGATATCGATACAGGAAAGAAAGAGCGTCAATGTAGGTATTTTAAAGCCAAGGTGCTTACCGACCATAAAATGGAAGGCACGGACCGGACACTTCAAAAGGCAATCGATAATGAAGAGTCGATCGTCTTTACCGATAAGAGTACATCCTACGTTAATATCGCCAGTTATGTTGATATACATATCAGTGAAAAATCAGATGAAAAGACCACAAAGGAAACCCTAAAATGGGTACATATTGCCATAAGTAACGCAAAACGAAATTTTGTTGGCACTTACCATAAGATAAAAGCGAAATACCTGCAACTATACCTCAATGAGTTCGTCTACAAGCTTAATAGAAGGTATTTTGGTGAAAGAATATTTGATAGGTTAGTAATAGCAAGCATTACAGCAAGTGGACATTAAACGGATATATAATAAAATTTTACTCTTTTCCGAAATAAGAAAGGGAAACCAGTTTGATTCGGGAAAATTTATTGTGAAACAAAATATCGATAGAAAACGATATAACTCAATCAAGTACGCTCTTTTTCAAGATATTCTAGCACTTTTAAAAAATAATTACGAGAAACATTCCGATATAGCACTTGAAAACAAGATTGTTGAATTCGAAATTTTATTGACCAATGGGTTATTTTTAAAAGCCATTCGAAAGTTAAAACAGATCAAAAAGATAGCGTACCAAAAATGCAATTTCAGTGTTTGTATTCGAGTCCAAAGAAAGGCAATTAACTATCGGCTTTTTATACACGATACGAATCCCAGTTCATTGGAACAGGTCTCGAAAGAACTTGTTGAGTTTCATAGGCTTTCAGATAATTTAAATGGGTATGTACAATTGTCGGATGAAGTATTGAATTTTCATTTTAGTTGTTTGGACAAACGTGCGACGAACACAGATGCAATAGTGGGCTATTTAGAGCACAAACTATTAAGTAGTGAAGATTTGGCATTGTCGGTGTTGGCAAAATATTATTTTTTTAGAATAAAATCCTTAATTTATTTGGGTAGTAATGCTTTTGAAAAAAGCAAACACTTTTCACTAAAAGCGCTCAAATACCTTACTTCAAATGCCTCGGTATATAGAAATGATCTATGGCATTATATAAAATGCAAGAATAATTATCTGGAAGCTAGCCTTAGTCTTAGGCAGACAATACCTTTTGAAGAGATGTATCCTGAGTTACAGGATATTTCAGAAAAAAGAATCGCCTTGAACAAAAGAGATACTTATGTTAAGGCATTTACCTTTCAATTTCTATGCAATTTGAAGTTGAGATATTTATGGTTGACCAAAGACACCGGCACTTTTCTAAAGGAATTCGAAAGCTTAAAAAAGTCGTACAATAAACATCAAGGTCTGATTTGGCCAAGTTTCAGGGTCGAAATTCTTCTTGGTTTTGCAAGACTAAAATTTTTATCCGGTGAATTGAATGAGTCCAATATGTATTGTAATCTTATTTTAAATGAAAAAGCAAGCCCTTCTTCCCTATATATTACCTGTGGTAATTTATTGCGACTTATGGTAAATTTTGATAAAAATAATCATGAATTAATTCCGCACCTTATTAGTACCAGCACCTATGCCTTGAAAAAAAGAGATCGGTTTTTTCAGTTAGAGCGTACCTTTATAAATGGTTTAAATAGAATAAAACAGTATCATAAAGAAGAGCGAAAAATCGCCCTATTTCAAGAGCTCAAAATAGAAATGAAAAAATTATTGGATAGTTCTGGTGATCCTGTTTTAGATGATAATATTCGAATCTCTGAGTGGTTAGAGGGCAAGACTAAAAATACAGGTTTGGCAGAGTGATTCTATACAAAAAAGGCTCTCAAATTAGTGAGATCCTTTAATAGGAAATAGTATTTTGGTGCTTGTTGTCACAAAGTACCCCCGTCTGAAACAATCGCGCGATTTCACGATCTTCAAAAGTATCGAAGATGTAATCGATCGTATTTTGATCCGTTATACAATATTCGGGTAATAGTGGCGTGTTTTTGGTGGCGCAAGGTAATTTTACTTGTGAGTACAATACTCTAAAGGCATCTTTATCTTTTGTGGTAAAATCTTCTAGAGGCCATATAAAGAAGCCACAAGATCTCATAACCAAAATAAATTGATTACCAGAGGGGTCGGTACCTGCGATGTTGCAAACCCCGTTAACCTCGGGAATGCCTGCTAAATCTCCGAGCCTCGGATTCAAAGGTTCTGTGTTGTCGCATGTGGCTCGAGTCAAAAAATCGGAATGTGCCATACCCAGTGTATGCCCCAATTCGTGCATTATCAACAAGGTGTTATTTTTTTTGCTGTAGTTTTTGGTGGTGTTTCCTAGTCCTACCGCTCTTCCGGGGTTGCCATTTGACGGAAAAAACGCCCTGCCATCAAAACCGTTTCCAACAAAATTACCCGTTGGGTCTAAAAAAATCACAATATCTATTTTTCCGCCCTCGTCCCTGCCTCTATTCGCTTCGGCTTCGGAAATCTGCACATAAGTCATTCTAAGTTTGTGCATATTTAGACTATTGTAATTAAATACCGCCTGGCGAACAGATCGGCGTAATTTTTTTGGAATCGCATCCGAGCCATTTGTGATAACCCCTACACGTATGTTGCGTCTGCCAAATTTGGGTAATCTAATACGATTGGTACTGGCGTAACGCTCGGTTTCCCCATTAGATTTCGAAAAGTATGCCTCCGTCATTTCCGTTAAGTCGGTTTTAGGAATAAAATAATCGCCAATGGCAAGACCCCTGATACTTTTGCCAAAAAGGGCCACCTCTTTTCGCTCTATTGAATTCTCTGTAACAGGATTGATTCCTTGTGCCACCAATGTACTTGTTTCTTTCCTGGTCAGCAGCGGTTCTATGTTTAAAGCATCTAATTCTTTGGAAGTATCAGTTGTTTCGATCTCAGGTTCGTTTTCTGTATCGCAAGCAAAAAAAAGAACAAATAGCAGCGATAAAATCGCTTTGGAGCAAATACTTTTCATAGTAAAATAGTTTTATAAGGTTAATAATGTTCGGGAAATTACATTTTGACGCCTGTCTTGACAAAAAAAAGAGTGAGGGGAAATTTTTAGTTTTTGCCAATTCTATAAGAATATAAAAAATATAGATTGCTAATTATTAAATAATTATGACCGCCAAATTTCTAACGTAAATTGTTGGAATCACTTTTTTCTTAAGTGGCTAATTGCTTATTTGGCCAACTTATTTGTATTCGACCATTGGTATGGCGAAAAAGAGAATCGTTCGCCTAGCCAAAACTATCGAGCGTAAAATAACTTAAAGGTTATAGATGTTCGATGCCAATTTCCGATACACGCTTCTAGCAATACGACCGACCGTTCTCGGGAGAAAAAAAATAGAATTTATAGAGGTAGGGTCCTTGGCCATAAGTGGATTGATTTATACTGTGTGGGCCAAAATAAAAAACCCCTCTGGTAAGGAGGGGCTTCTTGGCATTTGTCAAAATCAAATTAAAATTCGATAAATAGGGGCAATAAGATTTTCTTGGGGAACTAAGATTATTGGTCTAAAAGAAGCCAAAAGCCCATAAGATAAGGGAAACTACTACTGCTAATAAAATTCCTACCAGTACCACAACCATTACACTTAAGAAACCGTTGAGCACCCTTTCACCAAAAGTAACTTCATGTTCCATATTTGTGTTATTTATATGTAAATTACGTAATTTTTGGCTTCAATTCCAGAAATTAAGGCAATATTTCGACCAACAACCTAAATGGAAGTATGTCTGTCCGTTGAATAACCTGTTTAATCGATAAAGTACTGACCGTTAGTAGGTAAGCTATTCGTTGCCGCTTAGTCGCTTGCTCAGCTCCTCTAAAGAGACCCCTTTGGTCTCTGGCATTCTGAAAAGTACCCACAATAATTGTAGCACCATCATTCCTGCAAAGAAAACAAATATGGGCCAAGGATTTTCTTTAAAAATTCCTTTATCCGCATCTAGGAATATAGGGGTAATAAGGGTGATTATTGCTGCGAATACCCAATGCGTTCCAGTTCCCCAAGACTGTCCGAAAGCTCGAACCTTATTAGGGAAAATCTCAGAAATAAACACCCAGATTACAGCGCCTTGTCCAACGGCATGGGAAGCAATAAAAATGAGTACAAAAGTAAGCAGGATCGTTGAGTTGGCACCCGAGTAAAAACACCAGCCTACCATCGCAAGACTTAGTATATAACCGATAGAGCCAATTTTCATAAGTTGCCTTCTCCCTAATTTATCGATCAAGCGAACTCCTACAAAGGTAAAAATGAGGTTCACAATACCTATCGAAATAGAACTAAATAGCGATTCTTGTGCCGCTAAACCGGCACGTTCCAAAATTTCGGGTGCGTAGTAAAGCACAAAATTGATGCCCGAAAGCTGGTTGAAAAAGGCTATCAAAAAAGCAAGAATCAGGGGTGTCTTGTACGTACCGGAAAAAAGGCGTTCTTTTTTTTTGGTTTGGGGATTGTGTTCCTTAATTTCCTGAAGTTTCGCCTGCGCCTGTTCCTCCGGGAACAACAAACGCAACGTTTTTAATGCGCCTTCATCATCCTTTTTTTTAATGACCAACCATCGTGGGCTATTGGGAATACTAAACACCATAACCGTATATATGATCGCGGGAATCGCCTCTACCCCCAGCATCCAACGCCAGTCATTTGTGCCTCCGAGTCCCTGTAGTAGGTAATTGGAGATAAAGGCTATTAGGATGCCCAGTACAAGATTAAACTGATACAGGGCCCCTAGTTTTCCCCGATTTTCCGGAGAGGAAATTTCAGAAATGTAAATGGGGGCCGCCACTGATGAGGCACCAACCCCAACTCCTCCAATAAAACGGAAGAATGAAAATACGTAGGGATCGGTGGCAAGGCCGGATCCGATAGCAGAAACGGCATAGAGTATTCCGATCCAAAAAAGCGTTTTCTTTCTACCAAATCGATCACAGGGAATACCGCCCATCAGAGACCCCAACACCGTACCCCAAAGTGCCATAGACATAATGAAGGTACCATGAAACCAAGGGGAAGTGTCCCATAGTTCCTTAATAGGAAGGTTGGCCCCGCTAATAACAACGGTATCGAAGCCAAACAGAAATCCTGATAAGGCCGCGGTGAGCGAAATTCTAAAGAGTTTGGCATTCATAGTAGTTGGTTTTCGGTAAATCTAGCAAAAATTAAGGAACGATTTCCGAAAGGCAATTTTATGTAGTACGATATTTCAAATCCGAAGTAATTTGTCGACTTTTGAAGAGAAAATCACTAAGCAGTTTTTGGCTTCAAGGTATCAATAGCCTTTAGCTTCTTTTTTTGACTTGGGATGCTAGGGAAGCTATCTTTCTTTTGTCGTATTTTCTGAAGATTCCGGTCCTTGTTTTGGTGGGGTGTAACCTTGGGGGTTTCTTCCCTAGACTTTTCGCTAAGGGAATCGCAAGCGCAAAGACAAATTAGTAGGCAATAAAGTAGAATTTGGGCAGAACGCATGGTATTATTTATTCATTACATCAAAATAATGTACGTAGATAGCGCATGATTTGGATGCTTGCCCCTTTATTCTGAGCGATATAGTCGGCATTGATTTCCCCCGTTTTTATGCATAATTCAGGATTGTCTAACAATCTTTTCATAAGCTCGCTAAAGGCAAACTTATCGGTAACCGGCAAGATTCCTTTTTGGGATACAAGGTCTTCGGCCTCTTTAAAGCCTTTGTAATTTGGTCCTGTGATAACGGGAACCCCAAAAACGGCTGGCTCCATCGTATTGTGAAGCCCAGTTGCGAAACCACCTCCCACATAGGCAATATCGGCATAACTGTAAATTTTGGTCAATAGGCCAATATGGTCGACTATCAGTACATCAAAATCTCCGGTCGTCGATTCGAGTTTGGAATACAACACGGTTCTTTTGTTCAATGAACCCGCAAGACCTAGTATTTTATCCGCTTTAATCGTGTGCGGTGCGAAAACATAACAAAGTTGTTTCGGCGCATGATTAATATAATCTACTAAGATCGCTTCATCTTCTGGCCAGGTGCTCCCAGCAACAAAACAAAGACGCTCTTTTTTGAAAACCTCCATAAAATCGAGGGTATTGTCTCTTTCCAATATTTCAGAAACACGGTCTAAGCGCGTGTCTCCACTGATAGCGGTATTTGTAAGCTCAATAGATTTCAAAAGTTTCCGGGAGCTTTCGTTTTGTACAAATATATAAGAGAAAGCATTCAATGCCTTGCGCATAAAACCACCATACCATTTAAAATATATTTGTTCTTTTTTGAAAAGGGCCGAAATCAATACAGTCGGAATTTTTTTTGCTTGAAGTGCATCAAGGTAATTAGGCCAGATCTCATATTTAATGAAAAGAGCCAGTTCAGGTCGTGCAATAGCAAGAAACCTAGCTACATTTTTTTTCGTATCCATGGGCAGATAGGTCACTATATCAGCAACAGAAGTACTCTTTTTAACCTCATATCCTGATGGTGAAAAAAAAGTTACAAGTATTTTATGGGAAGTATATGCCTGTTTTAACTGCTCAATAACGGGAAGTCCCTGCTCAAACTCTCCTAATGAAGATGCATGTACCCAAATCGTTTTGTCAGAGGAAGATAATTGTGTCTCCAATGTATTGCGGGCTTGCTTACGGCCAACAACAAAAAGCCTGATTTTGGCATTGAACAATGCGATCAGTTGAAGAAAGAACCAGGAAATTCGAACGATTAGATCGTAGATGGCATGCACAACGGAGTAATTTGCGGCTAAATTACGTTTCTTTCCAGAGATTCATTGTCATCGGTTTCGTATTTTTGCGGGAAATCTTTTAAATTATACTACATGAAGAAAATCCAAATGGTGGATCTTGGAGGGCAGTACCAAGGTATAAAGGAGCAAGTAAATACAGCTATTTCGACGATTATGGAGAGTGCTGCCTTTATAAATGGTCCGGAAGTGCATGCATTTCAGAAAGATTTGGAGACTTATTTGGGGGTAAAACATGTAATACCTTGTGCCAATGGTACCGATGCCTTGCAGATCGCGATGATGGGATTAGGGTTAACACCCGGTGATGAGGTTATTACTGCTGATTTTACGTTTGCCGCAACCGTTGAAGTAATAGCATTGCTGCAATTGACCCCGGTCTTGGTAGATGTAGATCCACATACCTTTAATATTGATATCGATGCCATCGAAAGGGCGATCACACCAAGAACAAAGGCGATAGTTCCGGTACATCTTTTTGGGCAGTGCGCCGATATGGATGCGATTCTCGCCTTGGCCGAAAAGCATGACTTATATATCATTGAGGATAATGCACAGGCTATTGGTGCGGACTATACCTCTAAAGGCGGAAGAAAACAAAAAGCGGGCACCATAGGGCACGTAGGTTCAACCTCGTTCTTTCCTTCAAAAAATCTAGGGGCCTATGGTGATGGTGGAGCTATATTCACCAATGATGATGAACTGGCGCATACCTTAAGAGGTATTGTAAACCATGGCATGTATCAAAGATACCATCATGATGTGGTCGGTGTAAACTCGCGCTTAGATTCGATCCAAGCGGCAGTATTACGTGCTAAATTGCCCAAATTGGATACGTATTGCGAAAAGCGTCGAGATGCCGCTCGAAAATATTCGGAAGCTTTTTCTGGGCAGGGCAATATTGTTGTGCCAGTTGCGGCAAATGGGTGCGAAGGTATCTGCGATAGTTGTGATTGCCATGTTTTTCATCAGTATACTTTGAAAATCACGAATGGCAAGCGAGATGCGCTAGTTGAACACTTAAAGGAAAAGAATATTCCTTGTGGGGTGTATTATCCGATTCCGTTGCATCGTCAAAAGGCATATATAGATGAGCGTTACAATGAGATTGACTTTCCTGTTACCAATCAGTTGGTGCAAGAGGTGATTTCACTTCCGATGCATACCGAGTTAGATGACGAGCAGATTGCTTTCATTACCGAAACGGTCATCGGTTTTATTAATGAATAGTTTCACATAAGCAGCAACTTTATTCTTCTAAAAACAACTTATTAAAAAATTTATAAATGAAAATTCTTGTTACCGGAGGTTTGGGCTTTATTGGTTCCCATACCGTGGTTGAATTACAAAACGAAGGCCTAGAAGTGGTCATTATCGATGATTGCTCCAATGCCGATGAAAAAGTACTCGAAGGGATACAGACGATTACCGGTAAACGACCCCTATTTGAAAAAATTGATTTAAGGGATAAGTCAATGGTTGAATCATTCTTTGCCCGTCATCAAGACGTTGTGGGGGTTATCCACTTTGCGGCCTCTAAGGCAGTAGGCGAAAGTGTTGTTAAGCCCTTGCTTTATTATGAGAACAATATCGGGACCTTGGTATATATTCTTCAGGCGCTTTCCCAAAAACAAAGGGCCAGTTTTATCTTTAGTTCTTCCTGTACGGTATATGGGCAGGCCGACGAAATGCCGATTACAGAAGACGCACCGGTAAAAGCAGCAGAATCACCTTATGGCAACACCAAGCAAATAGGGGAGGAAATTATTGCGGATACATGCAAAGTAACTCCAAGTCTAAATGCGATCGCCTTGCGTTATTTTAATCCGATGGGGGCCCACCCAAGTGTTGAAATAGGGGAATTACCAATAGGCGTGCCCCAAAATTTGGTTCCCTTTATTACTCAAACCGGGATGGGTATTCGAGAACAATTGGCTGTTTTTGGAGACGACTACCCCACAGAAGATGGTACCTGCATTCGAGATTATATACATGTGGTAGATCTGGCAAAGGCACATGTGGTGGCCTTACAGCGTTTATTGCAGGCGAAAAACGAAGAAAACTATGAAGTGTTTAATGTTGGTACGGGCAAAGGAAGTTCCGTACTAGAGGTTATTCAAAGTTTTGAACGTGTTTCTGGTGAAAAGCTGAACTATAAGATAGTAGATCGCAGAGTCGGTGATATCGTATCGGCCTATGCAAATACAAAAAAGGCTAACCAAGTTTTGGGATGGAAAGCCGAATCTACTTTGGACGAAGCAATGAAATCTGCCTGGGATTGGGAAAAAAAGGTGCGTAAGGCGTAATCTATTATCGGTAAGCAACAAAGAGATAAGGGGAAAAATATGTATATTTCCCCTTGTTAATTTAAGACCTTCCGAAAATGAAAAACGTTCTAGCCTGCCTCGCATTTTTAACTGTACTTCCCATTTTAGCGCAAGATAGTTACCTACAATGTGGCCGTATTTTTGATGCCAAAACGGGTAAAGTGTTATCCGAAAAGACATTGGTAGTTTCAGGAAACAAGATTAAAAGTGTAGAGAACGGCTATGTAAATGGAACCGACCGGGATCAGGTTATCGATTTAAAGGATAAAGTGGTGTTACCCGGTTTGATCGATATGCATGTGCATATCGAGTCAGAATTTAATCCACAAACCTACATCAAGCGCTTTACAAATAATGATATTGATGTGGCACTCGAATCTACTGTGTATGCAAAACGCACCTTAATGGCGGGTTTTACTACTGTTCGAGATTTGGGAGGATCAGGGGTGAATATTGCGTTAAGAAAGGCAATTAACCGGGGAACGGTAATCGGCCCCCGTATTTATACAGCCGGCAAAGCATTGGCTACTACCGGGGGGCACGCCGACCCTACCAACGGTATGAAAAGTGATTTAATGGGAGACCCAGGACCTAAGGAAGGGGTGGTGAATTCGGTGGAAGATGCAAAAAAAGCGGTGCGACAACGGTATAAGAATGGCGCCGATGTCATAAAGATAACCGCCACAGGTGGTGTGTTGAGCGTTGCAAAAAGCGGCCACAACCCACAATTTACCTTAGAGGAAATACAAGCAATTACCAGTACTGCGAAAAATTATGGTTTCACTGTTGCAGCCCATGCCCATGGAGATGAAGGAATGCGGCTGGCCGTGCTTGGTGGTGTTAACACCATTGAGCATGGGAGCTTTATGAGTGAGGAGACCATGGAGCTTATGAAACAAAATAAATGCTATTTGATCCCGACTATAAGTGCCGGGAAGCAAGTAGCTGAAAAGGCAAAGCAACCGGGGTTTTTTCCCGATGTGGTTGCGAGAAAAGCACTGGAGATAGGCCCTATTCATCAAGAAACGATGGCCAAAGCCTATAAAAAAGGGGTGCCCATGGGTTTTGGTACCGATGCAGGTGTGTTTCCTCACGGAAAGAACGCTATCGAGTTCGGCTACCTTCTGGAAGCGGGAATCCCCGTTGCCGAATCTTTGAAGGCGGCTACCATTACCAATGCTAAATTGTTAGGTATGAGCGATTCTTTAGGGGAGCTAAAAGCAGGTTTTTTGGCAGATATTGTAGCGGTTAACGAGGATCCGATAAAAAATGTAAAGACTTTGGAAGCGGTTGTTTTTGTTATGAAAGACGGGGTGATCTACAAACAGTAGACTGTAAAAAAAAGTAGAATAAGCGCTATAAGTTGATTGATGATATGAGAAGGTTTTATTTTTTTTTCTTCCTTTAACAACTAAATAGGAAAGCTCCTACGTACATCTGATATGCTTGACGACGCCCCAAACAGTTCCGTACTGCTTCAGAATGCCCAAAAAATGGGTTTGTACCAAAAATTGGTTACCCAGTTAGAGAAAGATTTTATCCTTTCAAATGTGCCTATAAATCTTGGTATGGGCATGCTGCCCGATGACCTAAATACTAGTTTACACGAAAAGGTGTATGTGTTGATAATGGAACAATTCGCAGCCTATTTAAATCTCTTATATGTGGTAGATGTACCCGAAAGTGCTTTTAAAGAAATCAGCGCTACCGATGTTGTAGAAGTAGCCGAGCAAGTGTCGTTTTTAATCTTTAAACGAGAATTGCAAAAAGTTTGGTTAAAAGAGAAGTACAGTGTCTAAGGTTGCCTAGTTAAAAATAAAAACGCACAAAAGGGGCCCAGGCATTCAGGTATATACTATCCTCATTATCATACAATACATTATAGCGTATGCCAATAGTGCTAAAGCTGTTGGTATATCCTAAACCAAGAAATAGGGCAGGTGACCAGAAATTATCGTTAAAAGATCCCAAGGTTTGGTTGACCCTTAATTGCTCAAATTCTCCTGAAAGTTGTAAAAAATCAATAGGATTGTAAAGCGTAATGATGCTCCCCCCATAAGCGGTAAGCCGGCTCTCGTTTACCTTTGAGTAAATAACATTGAGGCTCACTCCCGCAGCAAATTGATCGGTAGCTTGGTAAATGGCACTTGGCGCAATAGAGCCATTGAAACCGGCACTATTAAACCCTACCCCTATACCGCCTCCAAAGCGTACACGCTCCCAAAATTGACTTTTAGGCCCTTGGTTTTGGGCAAATAAAGTGAAGGTCGAAGCAAGTACGACAAAGCAAAAAACACTGTTTTATAAGGGGTTGGTCGAAACATCTTTTAGTATCTTTACAATTACAATAATACCCTCTAAGATACCTTATAATTGGGAAATAGTGTATTTTTGTTAAAATATTATTGGGGAGCCCCTACCTAAAAAACTACTAGTTTAAAAACTATTTTTAAAAGAGGGAAGAATTAAAATAAGCGTACTCTTTGCATGGATAAATATTCCTTTTTAAATGCCGCACATACCTCTTTCTTTGCCGAGACGTATGATAAATATTTGACAAATCCCGATAGTGTTGAGCCAAGTTGGCGCGCCTTTTTTCAAGGATTTGATTTTGGCACTGAAAGTGCTCTAGATGAGTTGGAGGTGTATAACGAAAATAGTACGCTACCAGTTGGTAAAAGGCAAGTGCCACAATCACTCCAGAAAGAATTTCAGGTCATTCGTTTGATAGATAGTTACCGTAGCAGAGGGCATTTGTTTACCGAAACCAATCCGGTACGGGAGCGAAGAAAGTATACTCCCAGCCTGGATATCGAAAATTTCGGACTATCCGAAACTGATATGGATATCGCTTTCAGTGCGGGTGAAATTATTGGTATAGGTAGTAGCACCTTAAGAGAAATTATTGATCATTTGAAGCGCATCTATTGCGATTCGATCGGGGTGGAGTATATGTATATTCGAAAGCCAGAGCGCGTGCAGTGGATCCAGGATTGGCTGAATGTGAATGATAACCATCCTAACTTCGACGCGGAACGGAAAAAGCATTTACTTAAAAAACTGAATCAAGCAGTTTCTTTTGAAACCTTTCTGCATACGAAATACGTGGGTCAAAAACGATTTTCGCTCGAAGGGAACGAATCGTTGATTCCCGCCTTGGATGCTATTGTAGAACGCGCTGCAGAAATGGGTGTGAAGCAATTCGTCATGGGAATGGCACATCGTGGCCGATTGAATGTGCTCACCAATATTTTCGGTAAAGCCGCGAAGGATATCTTCAGTGAGTTCGATGGGAAAGATTACGAACAAGAAATTTTTGATGGAGATGTAAAATACCATCTTGGCTGGACGAGTGACCGAATGTCTGACAATGGGAACAAGATTAAAATGAACATTGCGCCCAATCCTTCTCACTTAGAAACGGTGGGTGCGGTCGTTGAAGGGATAGCCAGGGCCAAACAAGATGCCCATTTCCCGGAAGATTATTCGCAAGTGCTTCCGATAGTAGTGCATGGAGATGCCGCTATTGCCGGTCAAGGATTGGTGTATGAAGTGGTTCAAATGGCCACTTTAGATGGCTACAAAACCAATGGCACCATACATATTGTCGTAAATAACCAAATAGGGTTCACCACGAATTATTTAGATGCAAGATCCTCTACCTACTGTACCGATGTGGGGAAAGTTACTTTAAGTCCTGTTTTGCACGTAAATGCAGATGACCCCGAAGCTGTAGTGCATGCGGCACTTTTTGCTTTGGAATATCGTATGCGTTTTCAACGAGACGTATTTATTGATCTACTAGGGTACAGAAAGTATGGGCATAACGAAGGGGATGAGCCTAGGTTCACCCAGCCGAAATTGTATAAAGCGATCGCGAAGCATAAAAACCCAAGAGATATCTATGCAGAAAAGTTGATCGCACAAGGGATTATAGATGAAGGCTATGTAAAGCAACTCGAAGTGGAGTATAAAAATTCTTTGGAAGAAGAGCTTGTAGATTCCCGAAAAGAGGACAAGACCATCATCACCCCTTTTATGGCAGATGAATGGAAGGGGTTTGAAAATGTGCGGGAGTGGGAAATGATGACGACCATTGATACCACCTACGACAAAAAGAAGTTAACATCGATCGCCAAGGTATTGACGCAATTGCCAACTGATAAAAAATTCCTGCGTAAAGTAGAGAAGTTGGTTCGGGACCGGAATAAAATGTTCTTTGAAACCGATAAACTCGATTGGGCAATGGGCGAGTTGTTGGCCTATGGGTCATTACTAGAAGAAGGCTACGGGGTTCGAATGTCGGGCCAAGATGTGGAACGGGGTACATTCTCGCACCGCCATGCAGTAATGAAAGTCGAGGAAAGCGAAGAAGAGGTACTACTCTTGAACCACGTTGCGAAAAAACAAGGGGCGTTCCAGATTTATAATTCACTTTTATCGGAGTATGGTGTTGTTGGTTTTGATTACGGCTATGCCATGGCGAGTCCGAATACCTTAACTATTTGGGAAGCTCAGTTTGGAGATTTTAGTAATGGCGCCCAAATTATGATCGATCAATATATTTCGGCAGCGGAAGATAAATGGAAGTTACAAAACGGACTTGTAATGCTACTACCACATGGGTATGAAGGGCAAGGAGCGGAGCATTCCTCTGCGCGAATGGAGCGGTATCTACAATTGTGCGCCCGAGACAATATGTACATTGCCGATGTGAGTACTCCGGCACAGATGTTTCATATCTTAAGACGTCAAATGAAGGCGAATTTCAGAAAGCCACTGGTGATTTTTACGCCAAAAAGCTTATTGCGCCACCCCAAGGCAGTCTCTTCTGTAGCCGAATTCGCTACCGGTAGTTTCCAAGAGGTAATCGACGATGCAAAGGCCGACGTTAAAAAAATAAAAACGGTAGTGTTCTGTACTGGTAAGTTTTACTATGATTTACTTGCAGTCAAAGAAGAGAAACAGCGAGATGATGTGGCTTTGGTGAGGGTAGAGCAGCTGTTTCCAATGCCGGCAGAAGCAATGAACAGTATCATCAAAAAATACTCGAAAGCCGATGATTTGGTTTGGGCACAAGAAGAGCCGCGTAATATGGGTGCCTGGAGCCACTTAATGATACATTTTGAAAATGCGCGCAACTTTAGGGTGGCATCTAGAAGGTTTTATGCCTCACCGGCTGCCGGTAGTGCCGTGCGTTCCAAAAACCGTCAGCAGCAGGTAATCGATTATGTCTTCGATAAGGCGAAGGACAATTCCAATAGAAAAAAATAACATATCAAAAGATAAACGAATGATTTTAGAAATGAAAGTCCCTTCACCGGGAGAATCGATTACCGAAGTTGAGATAGCGGATTGGCTGGTGCAAGATGGCGATTATGTTGAAAAAGATCAGGCGATAGCGGAAGTAGACTCGGATAAAGCTACTTTAGAATTGCCCGCTGAGGACAGTGGTATAATTACATTAAAGGCAGAAGTCGGCGATGCCGTCCAAGTTGGCGCTGTTGTTTGTTTGATCGATACAGCAGCCGAAAAACCTGCAGGAAAGGCCAAAGAAGAGACAGGGTCCGAGGTAAAAGTAGTAGAGAAAGAAGCTCCAAAAAAAGCCGAAAAACCTGCAGCCAAACAGACCTATGCTACAGGGAGCGCCTCCCCTGCAGCAAAGAAAATATTGGATGAAAAAGGAATCGATACAGTTACAGTAAAGGGTACCGGTAGAGATGGTCGTATTACAAAAGACGATGCTGTCAACGCAGTACCTTCTATGGGAACCCCAACAGGAGGTTCTAGAGGTGAAAGTCGTTCAAAATTGTCGATGCTCCGTAGAAAAGTGGCCGAACGCTTGGTCTCGGCTAAAAATGAGACCGCCATGTTGACTACCTTCAATGAGGTAGATATGTCACCTATTTTTGCGCTTCGAAAAGAGTATAAAGAAGCGTTCAAGGCAAAGCACGGAGTAGGTCTTGGTTTTATGAGTTTCTTTACCAAAGCGGTCGTAAGAGCACTGAAAATGTATCCCGCCGTGAATTCTATGATCGATGGCAAGGAGATGATCAGTTTTGATTTTTGTGATATCAGTATTGCTGTATCGGGCCCAAAAGGCTTGATGGTACCTGTTATAAGAAACGCCGAGAACCTTACTTTTAGAGGTGTTGAGTCCGAAGTGAAACGATTGGCTTTACGCGCGCGCGATGGGGATATTACCGTAGATGAAATGACCGGTGGTACATTTACCATTACTAATGGGGGGGTCTTCGGTTCTATGTTGAGTACGCCGATTATTAATCCCCCGCAAAGTGCTATCTTAGGAATGCACAATATTGTAGAAAGACCCATCGTACGAAATGGTGAAATTGTAGTCGCCCCGATTATGTATGTCGCCGTATCCTATGATCATCGAATTATTGATGGTAAGGAATCGGTAGGTTTCTTGGTCGCTGTAAAAGAGGCACTTGAAAATCCAGAAGAAATATTGATGGACAATGATTTGAAAAAATCACTGGAAATGTAGTTTGAACAAAATTGAATATAACAAGAACCTCAAAGCTGCAGAAACTTTGAGGTTTTTTTTGTTTTGGGAGGAGACATAAGTATTTAAAATCATGACTGAACAAGAGTTGTTTACGGTGGCTGAGAGTTTCTGTGGGCAAGAGGGAAAAGAAGTAAATGCAATTCTGGCTTTCAAATCGCTACTGAAAGAATATCCTGCGAATATTGATGGATGGACTCATTTGGCCACCATGCAAAATAAGATTGCCGATTTTGATGAGGCAATTTCTTCAATAGACAAGGCTTTACAACTTGATCCTGACAATGCATGGACAATAAATCAAAAATGTACCATACTATCTTTGATATCAAGATTTACTTCAGAAGGTCAAGTTTATCTAAATCAACAAACTAGAGAAGCTTATGAAATAAAAAGATATGCATCAAAGACCGATTTACTTCTTGATTTGATTTCCGTAGTCGAAAAATTGATAGAGCTAGAAGGTACTAATGAAAGAAAAAAACTGACCTACCTGTGGAAACTAGCTCATAATTATAGGGCGGTAAATAATAACCAGGCCGCAATAGGTCATCTGCTTGCAGCAAAGAATTCGATTCCAAAAGAGTATGTTGGTAGTAGAAAAAGTAGGGAGCTGGCAAATATTTATCGTGAAATGGCCTCCAACTATTTGGAACTTAAAGAATACAAAAAAGCCATTGCACGACTGAATGATGCCCTTGATAACGGATTGGATGATTATAAAAGAATGATGCTTGCAGATATATATGAGGAAATGCAGAATTATAAACAAAGTAAACTTGTTCTTCATGATCTTATAACACGAATTGACAGCAAATTGAAAGAGGCGCCCGAACCGGCTTTTATATCTCAAAAAGTAGCTGTTTTGAAAAGGCTTGCTGACAAAGCCGCGTTAAGAAATGTACTAAGACACTTCGATGTTATTCCGTCAACTCCCTATAATGAAGAGCGAAAGGAAAAAATAAGGCAAGAAATAGAAGACTACATAAAAGCATAGGACTTGGGCCTCATCAAGGTACACCTGTGTAATGCTAAATAGATAATTTTAAAGAATGCTAACCGCTAAAAACCGTCATTTACTTTTTTCCGCATGTATTTTAATACCCATTGCTTTTGCATACGGCATTGCGCCCGATTTTTCGTTTGTATTGAATTTTGAAGTAAAAGCAATCGATTTAAAGAATATTTTGCGGGCCATCATGGGTTTGTATCTGGGAATGGCCTCTTTCTGGCTGTTGGGCATAGTTAGGCCACACTACTGGAGGGCCGCTACGATTTTAAATATCATGTTCATGGGTGGCTTGGCGACAGGTAGGCTCTTGAGTTGGATGGTAGACGGCCAAAGCTCCTTGAGTTTTTTCCTGGCGATGTGGGCAGAGTTCATCATTGCCGCCTGGGGCATATGGAGTTTTAAAAAGTATAAGGACTTCTTGCCCAGGGAGTCGCTTTGAGATGTAGCATCTAATTGCAGCCCAATTCGCCTTTAGACTGTTCATCCGCTACAGGAAAACACCTTCCTGTAGGGAGTTTTTCCGGTACATATCTAGACAAGGAAGCATCGTAAAGCCCGTTTTCGATAAACGCAGTAAGTTGATCAATTTCGATTTCACTCAAATGTAAGGGTTTAAACAAGGGCGATAAGTTTTCTGCTGGAACGTCGTTGTTTTCGGCTACTGCTAGATTCTTATAGGCTATGATATCCCTCACATTCGAAAAACTACCACCATGGCCTAAAAAACGAACGTCTTTCAAGTTGTATAGGGTAGGGGTCTTAAAGGTAAAATTGTCATCAGGATTGTTGGTGAATCCACCACGGCCTTTCTTTGTTGCTTCATCAACGCTTCCATGAACAGAACTCCCCTCCAAGTCGTTCATCCCGAGGGCATGAAAACCTATGCTGTTCAAACCTGGTCCTGAATGGCATTTATAGCATTCACCTTTGCCATAGAATAAAAGCGCTCCCTTTACTTCCATTTCGTTCAATGCATCGGCTTCTCCGCCGAGCCAACGTTGAAAAGGGGCCTCATTGGCGAGCACCGTACGCTCATAGGCGGCAATGGCCAAGGCGGCATTCTGTTGCGAATAGCGTTCATTATTGGGTACTTCGGGGTAGGCAGCGTCAAAGAGTTCCTTGTAAGCACTGTTTTCGACCATTTCAGGGGCGCATTTGAGGCGATGAACCTCCAAGCCTGCGATGGCTTGTGTCTCTAACCCTTCAAAGCCCATACTATTTACCGCTTTAGGAGTATCGGGAGTCCATTCCCCTTCAGTCCCGATATTGGACTTGGTGGCGCCGAACTGTCCGTTCCACAACATGACATCTTGGTAGGCGGTGTTTAGGATGGTCGGTGACCGGATCGGCTGCACATCAATCGTCGTTGCATCATAGCCTTCCATTAATAGTCTCGCTTCACCAAACAGCCCAAAGCCGGTTCCTCCCTCGCCGATACCCTGTTTGAGTCCGCTTTGAAAACCCGCCTTTGAATGATGGCAACTGGCGCAGGAATAAGTATTCATTCCTTGCACCTGTTTTGGATTCAATGCCAGGCCCGTTTCATGAAAGAGAAATTTGCCTAGGTGTATCTTTTCTGCTGTTAAAGGGTTTTTAGGGTCGCTTGGAATTTTACTTAGGTCGGTGCTTTGAGGTAGTGTCAAATCATCTAAGGAACCATATCGTTGTACGAGTAGTTCTTGTAATTCGCGGGTCTCGGTAACAGTTACATAGGAGGAGTCATCGTTTACGCAAGAAGTGGCTAATAGAAAGGTGCCGAATAAAGCTAGATAGCTTATAGTCCGTTTCATTGGGTTTGGGTTTGGTATGTAAACCTCTAACCATGCCGTTTATTGTGATTTTCTATCAAACGGACTAAATATTCGACCAACGTGCTTAATGGATGCTTGGATTTCCAAAGGAATTGCCCCCTTAAGCGATTGTTATTTTAGTTTTAGGTAAACACATTGTTTGTCATAGTCGATAATAGCCTTTGAATTTTTAAGCACATCGGCTCCGATGATTCCATCAACCGGTAAAGCCTTATGGGAAGTAAGTGCTTCGTTGACATGTACCAGGTCAAAGAGAACAATTTTCAATTTCTTTTTTGTCCATTTCCCGATTTTCAATTTGTTTTTGGTGGATACGAGTGTTTCCATATTGGTGGCCCCGGCACCAGCGGCCTTAATTTCGGAAGCTTTGGAAGTGAGACTGAAAAAATCAATTTTATCAAAACCGACACAAGTATTTGAAGCGCCCGTGTCCAAAATAAATCGCCCTTTGATCCCATTGATAGTGGCTACGATCTCGAAGTGATTGGTAGCGGTAAGCACTAAGGGTATCTGTGTGTACTTCTTTTTTTTGAGAAATTTTTTAAGCGTACTCATGCACGATTTGTTTAATGGATTACAGGGAACTTTCGCAAACAGGAAAATTTAGTTTGGTTCGGTTTTCTTTTGCAAAGATAAAGCTATTTTTGCGTCATGATTTTAACCGATACCCATACCCATCTCTACAGCGAAGCATTCGACGAAGACCGGGATGACATAATTCAAAAAGCCATGGCGGAAGGGGTTGCCCGTTTCTTTATACCGGCCATAGATTCTAGCTATACCGATGCTATGTTGGCCCTTGAGAAAGCGTACCCTGAGCAGGTGTTTTTGATGATGGGACTGCACCCGACCCATGTAAAGGAAAATTATCGGGAAGAGTTGCAACATGTAGAGGCCATGTTGGCCGCGCGCACATTTTATGCCGTGGGGGAAATAGGAATCGATTTGTATTGGGACAAAAGTTTTCTGAAGCAACAACAAGATGCCTTTCGAATTCAAATAGAGTGGGCCAAAAAATACAAGTTGCCTATCGTAATACATTGTAGGGAGGC
>CALLVX010000133.1 GCA_938010765.1 uncultured Flavobacteriaceae bacterium
GATAGAGAGTGGAATAATTTGATGATGCTTAAAGGAAAGGAAGTATTTGCTTTGGACGATGGGAAAGAACACGTTTGGGAAGAAGATTTTGATGGTACGCGCTTGGTATTCGAATGGAATAATGGAGAAGCTGAATTTGAATTACAGTTTGTGAACCCGTTGGGTTCATGCTATAAGACAGAACATTCAAGGGAGGCGAATTCCCAGTGTATTAAGGATGAAAAATTAACCGGTTATTCGTGTGAAGAATATTTAATCGATAAATCCTTGAATGGGGATTGGCAAGTTAATGTAAGGTATTTGGGAAATAAGAGCCTTACACCCACCTATTTGAAAACAACCATTTACTATGACTATGGTAAAATGTCGCAAAAGAAGCAGGTGAAGGTTTTTAAGTTGGGAGTCAAGGGGGCTAGCCAACAATTATTTAGATTGCATAGTTCCGGTAAATTAGCTGCTAAATAGAAAAGTTTCTCAAAGTATACGTTCTGTATCTTACCAATACAAAACAATACTCAATTTAAATACCAGTCCAGATGACACACGTTTTTCGAAGCCTAGTACTGTTCTTTTTTTGTGTTTCCACCTATTCGCAATCAAAGGAAAATACCATTTCCGGTGTTGTAACCAATTTTGGAAAGCCATTGCCAGCGGTGAATGTGAGTGTAAAAGGAACCGATAAAGGAATACAAACAGATTCCTTGGGTGCCTATAGCTTAAAAGTACGTTCGCTCGATATTGTGGTTTTTAGTCATGTGGGTATGATTTCACAAGAAATAATCGTAGAGGATGTTACTAGGGTGATCAACATCCGTATGGAACCTCTGGTAAATGAGTTAGACGAAGTAGTAGTTTCTAAAAGAAAACGAAAAACCCAGGTAGACTTGGCAAAAAACTATTTCAGTGATGCCTCTATTGTAAAGTCCACTCACGGATATTTGAGTCCAGCAGTTGTTGGGTATGATCTTCGGGTGGTAGATGGAAAAGATTTAAACACATCTGCTCGCGATATTTTGGATGCAATAGCAAAACAATTACCTGGGACCATAGTTCGGGAAAACCCAAATGGTAGTATAGGACGATTTCTGTTCGCCCAAAATTTCGGGTCTCTACGTGGCGCACCGTCACTGGCCTTCGAGGTAGATGGCGCAGTCATGACGAAAGCCCCCACCTGGCTAGATATAAGAACAGTTATACGGGTGGCGATCATGCCCACGCCGGAATCGATTTATAGATATGGCAAAGCGGGCACCGGCGGTATGGTCATCATAAACACCAACAACACCGAGTATGGCTTTCGAGATAGCGATGGTCGAACATACGATTCGGCTCGGCTGAATAACAATACTTATACAGATGATGCGCTCGGTGTTGAGAAAGTGCTGCAAAACAGCCCTACTTATCTAAAAGAACTTAAGAACAGTGAACAAATGCGAGCGTTACTTCAGGTATACGATAAGAACCGAGATCACTATGGCGGTTCCTATGCATTCATCTTGGATGTACGTACTGTTCTACTTGATAAGTTCGATGGGAAGGAAGAAGCGAAGAAGATCCTGCAAGATCATAAGGAACTTTTTGAAGAAAACCCAATGGCCTTAAAGGCGTTAGGGTATCAATATGAAGCCTACGATATGCTAAAAGAAGCGCATGAAGTGTACAGAAGTATCTACAAAATGAGACCGGCCTATTCCCAGTCGTATATGGATCTCGCCAATAGCTATAGGAATGTAGGGGATTATAAGCAGGCGGCGGCCATTTATAGCCGGTATGAACATCTCAAAAAAATCGGTTATTTGAAGAATGATTCTACGTCGTTTTTACCGATTATTAATAGAGAGATGAACAACTTGTTTGCTTTTAAGGGAGATGAAATGTTTCATGTTACGAAAAGCAGCGATTACGTTTTGGAAGAAACTTTTCGGGGAACCCGTTTGGTGTTCGAGTGGAACGACGGAGAGGCCGAATTTGAACTGCAGTTTGTAAACCCGTTAGGCAACTATCATACTGCCGTGCATTCCATGATTTCCGATGCAAAACGGATCAGGGATGAAAAATTAACAGGGTATTCCTGCGAGGAGTATTTAATCGACAACTCATTACGAGGCGACTGGCTGGTAAACGCAACCTATTTGGGGAATAAAAGTTTGACTCCCACATATTTGAAAACCACAATTTACTTTAACTACGGTGGCCAGAAGCAGCGAAAAGAAGTGCGGGTTTTTAGATTAGGTCTCAAAGGTGCAAATCAAGAACTGTTTAAGCTGCACGGTTCGGGCAAGGTTGTTTTCAAGTAGATCAGATCAAAAATTTAAGAGTTTTTTGGCTTGTGATATATTAAAATTAAGACGAAATTTACCGCTTAGCTAATTCATCAATCAAATCAAATCAAATGACCAAAATTCTGCGTACCCTAGTTATCTTACTGTTCACTTTCACGGCCTATTCCCAAACGAATGATAATACAATTACCGGTATTGTTACAGACTATGGGCAACCATTGGCTAGGGTTAATATTTCGATCAAGGGCACTTCTGAGGGTATTCAAACCGATGCCAAAGGGAAATATACTATTCAAGCACGACCACGAGATATCCTTATCTTTAGTTATGTAGGTATGAAGACGGTCGAAATTGTTGTTGAAGATGTTACTAAAATCTTGAATATCGCCATGCAACCCCAGATTCAAGAGTTGGATGAGGTGGTCGTACAACAAAAAAAGAGAGAGAACCAAGAACAAATGTTGCTCGATTATGGCAAGAAAAAGAGCATCATACGTACCTCTTTTGGGTATATAGATACTGAAAATGCAGGTTTTGCGGTCAATTCGATTGATGGGGCGGAGTTAAACCCCTCGGCAATTGACATTGTAACGGCCTTACAGGCGAAGCTTCCCGGTACTCGAATTATTGACTATGGTACCGGAGGGCAAGGTGGAGGCCTTACAGGAAAAGCGATATTAATTCGTGGCGGTGGGTCTGCCAATAACCCAAGGCCGGCAATTTATGAAGTAGACGGGAATATATTCGAATCCGCACCAGATTTTTTGATCATCGATAATATTGACCGCGTTGCGGTACTTCCTGGCTTGGCTGCCGTAACCCGTTATGGAAATATAGCTGGGGGCGGAGTGATCATCATTAATACAAAGGGAACGAATGTTAAACGAGAAAAAGGAAGTAACAAAGTATATGATCAAGCAAGGAGAAGAGACAATGTTTATAATGAGAACTCCACGACTTCCAAGTTTAAAAGAGAAGCACCCAAGTATGTTCTTGAGTTGAGGGCCGCAACCTCGGTAGCCGATGCAAAAGCGATTTATGACAAGCAAAAAGCAATTCGTGGCAGTTCACCTTATTATTATTTAGACGCCTTTAATTTCTTTCGAAAAAAATGGAAAGATTCAGGCATGGATGCGACGGTATTGGATGAAATGAAGGCAAAACACGGTAGCAACCCTAATGCTTTAAAGGCCTTGGCATATACCTTTGAAGAGATGGGCGATTTAAAGGCCGCTATGGCCCTCTATGTGGAGGTTTTCAAGAAACGACCAAGCTACGGCCAATCGTATCGAGATTTAGCCAACAGCTATTCAGAAAACGGCAATTATAAGAAGGCACTTGGCCTATATGCCCGATATCAAAAATCACGTGCCCTAGATACAGTTACTGGAGACTTTGAAGGAATCGATGCTATTATAGAAGCGGAATCGAATAACCTTCTAAGCTTACGAAAAGAAGAACTTTCGATGAAGAAGGGCGATAACGAAGCAAATGAATACAACGGTATTCGAGTCGTATTCGAATGGAACAATAGTGAAGCCGAATTCGATATTCAATTTGTAAATCCCGAGAAGCAATACTCGTTATGGAAGCATACCTATGAGGAGGAAAGCGAACGTATTACAGATGAAAAAATGAAAGGCTATAGTTGTGCCCAATTTTTGATAGACAAAAGTTTGCCGGGAAAATGGCAAATGAACATCAAGTACTTTGGCAACAAAAGCTACGACCCTACCTATCTGAAAGCAACGGTTTACTATGATTACGGGACACCTTCCCAGAAAAAACAATTGAAAGTATTTAAACTTTCCCAATTGAATTTAAATACGGAGTTGTTCTCGGTGATGAATCCGGCCTTTTAAACTTTTCCTATACTAGTAGACATTAGATTTTTTAGCTAGTTGCGATCGGTAGTGTTTTTTTCTTATCTTTTAAAAAGAAAAAAGTACCGACCAGCCATGAATATAAAGCTATACTCCTTTTTATTGTGTTTTTTCTGTATTACCTCTGTTGTTTCACAATTACAGTACAAAGGCGTCATAAAAGATGCAAAAACAAAACAACCCTTGCCCTATGTAAATATCGGAGTGGTCAAGAAGGGGGTAGGTACCGTGACCGATGAAGATGGAAGGTTCTTTATGGCTATTGAGCGCAACAGCATTGCCCTGACCGATACGCTTCAAATTTCGTCGGTAGGATATAAGACGATTCGGAAAGCAATTGGCGATATCGACTTCTCCCCAAGAAAAAAAGCGGTTGTCTTAATGGGACCCGATATTTTTGCCTTGGAAGAAGTAGTGCTTTCGGCAGGTTCGGAAGAAGTAAGACAACGAAAGGTAGGCTACTACTTTGGCAAGACCAATAAAGTAGGTTATTGGCGTGGTATTACCTCGCTGGGGGCCGAGATGGTTACGAAAATAAGGGTCAATAGAAGGCCGCGGCAGCTCAACGGATTTTCTTTTCATGTGCTTGCCAATGAAGCTGATAGTTTATTATTGCGTGTAAATGTATATAAAGGTGATACCGAATTCCCGGAAGAAAAACTTACCGCTAAAAACATGATTTTCACCCTAAAGAAAAAGAAAGGGAAAGTCATATTCGATTTAACACCCTATGATTTGTATGTTACAGACGATTTTAGTATTGGTCTGGAACTCCTTGATGTGTATGGGAAAAGGGTGAATCTAACCTTGGCGGCTTCAGATGACCCGGGCACTTCCTATAGGCGGTATGCTAGCCAAGGTGAATGGAAACGTTTTCGAAATGACGCATTGATTTTTTATGTGAATACCACCATTTTTGCCAAAGACGATTTGATTGCAGGCACCGAGGACGACGAATTTTTAAATAGGGCGGTACGAGCTAATTTGCTCGAGGAAGTGAGCGGTATTGTTTTTAATAACGGGAAACCTTTGCCAAGTGCAGACGTTAAAGTAGAAGGTAAAAGTATAAGTACAAAAACAGATGAAAACGGCCGCTACCAGATCAAGGCGGAAATTGGAGATGTGATCACCTTTGATTTTTTGGATATGGAAACCGTTTCACGCGCCGTGCTAGAGACTACTTTCGGAATTAATGTATCCATGCGGGTGCAGGTAAACGAATTGGAGAACGTTACGGTCACCGAACGTGTAAAGCTCAAAAAAACACAAACAGAAATGTTTGCCGAGTACAATACGAACCCTGATTTGATCAAGACTGCTTTCGGTATCTTTGATAAAGAAACCTCGGGAATCGACTTTTATATTTTAGACGAGGATGATTTTAGTGCTAGCGCTATCAATATTTTGCAAGCTGTAAGGGGTAAATTCCCTGGGGTGCGGATATCAAGTAAAGATGCCCCCCTATCTAGGAGGAATCCAAATGATACGGGCGCTGTATTGTTTATGAGAGGGGTGGGGTCTATTTTAAACCCAGTTCCGATCATCTATGAAATAGACGGGGTTATACACGAAGAAGTGCCATTTCAGTTGAACATGGATAACGTAAAAAGAATGGCGTTGTTACCTGGGTTGGCCGCAACCTCCCGGTACGGCTCCATCGCATCCGGAGGAATACTTGTTATAAATACAAAAACATTTAATACTTCCCCAAAACAAGGGAAAAAACCTATAGATGCCCTACAGGTTAAAAATAACCTATATAAAGACGATGCCATTAGTCAATCTCAAGTGCAGCGAAATTGGCCTAATTATCTTCAAGAATTGAATTTCTCAAAGACTTATGAGGAAGCCCTAGGGGTTTATGAAAAATACGAGAGCCAGTTTTCCGGTTCTTCATTTTTTTACACAGATTCTTATAACTATTTCAAAGAAAATTGGAATGATGAAACGGATATGGATGCGGTAATAATGGACCGATCGGCCATTTTTGGCGACGGCATAGCAGCTCTTATCGGTCTGGCCTATGCTTACGAAAAAGCCGGGGAACTGCAACGGGCACAATTGATCTACAAGAAAATTTTTAGGTTGCGCCCCAATCACGCACAATCCTACTTAGACCTTGCTAGGAACTATGCGCAGTTAGGCTCATGCGCCAAGGCATTGAACCTGTATTCTAGATATAATTATTTGCTAAACCAACGGTTTCTAGAAGCCAACGACCAAGGGTCGCATGCTATCATACGAACCGAATTCAATAATTTGGTGAAACAGCATGGGAAACAATTGGTGACCGAATCGGAAGCACCGTTAGAGATTGACCCTGAGGCGCCGACTGGTACCCGAATTGTGTTGGACTGGAATGATCCTAGTGCCGACTTTGAGTTACAGTTTGTCAACCCAAGAAACCGCTACTTTACTTGGCGAAGTTTAGATGAGGAGGGAAGAAGAAACAACAACTCGGAACAGGTTTATAGTAAGGAGTATTTCATTGATGAGTATATGAAAGGCGATTGGAGTATAAACATCAACTATAAAGGAGCGGCGACCACCGGCCCTGCTTATATGAAAGCTACCATTTTCTTTGACTATGGCACCCCCGCTGAGCGCAGTACCATACGAGTATACAGATTAGGGCTTAAAAATGTGAACCAACAGTTGTTCAGGCTTACAGGTAATCCAATGCATGCCACTCGGTAGTGTCCCAAAAGGGAAATTATACCTGTAATATTCCTAATTTGAAGTCTTTTTCTATCGGGGCGTGGTTGGCGGCATCGATTCCCATTGAAATCCAAGTTCTGGTATCAATAGGATCTATTACGGCATCCGTCCAAATTCTAGAAGCGGCATAATAGGGCGATATCTGTGAGTCGTACCGTTGTTTTATTTGATCAAAGAGTTCCTTTTCCTTCTTTTCGGTAATCGTTTCCCCTTTTTTCTTCAAAGAAGATTTTTCAATTTGTAACAAGACTTTGGCCGCAGAATTTCCGCTCATTACCGCCAGTTCGGCACTGGGCCATGCGACTATGAGCCTCGGGTCGTATGCCTTCCCGCACATCGCATAATTTCCAGCACCATAACTGTTCCCGATAACGACCGTAAATTTGGGAACCACGGAGTTGCTTACCGCGTTTACCATTTTTGCCCCGTCTTTAATGATTCCTCCATGCTCACTTTTACTACCGACCATAAATCCGGTAACATCCTGTAAGAATACCAAGGGTATTTTCTTTTGGTTACAATTGGCAATGAAACGGGTGGCCTTATCCGCAGAATCAGAGTAAATAACACCTCCGAATTGCATTTCGCCCTTGGCGGTCTTAACAACCTTTCGCTGATTGGCAACAATGCCAACGGCCCAACCGTCAATTCGGGCATAGCCTGTCAAAATTGTTTTTCCATAGCCTTCCTTGTACTGCTCAAATTCAGAATTGTCTACCAAACGTTTAATGATTTCTACCATATCGTATTGGTCTGACCGCGATGCTGGCAGTATGCCATACATGTCTTCAGGATTCTCTTTTGGCTTTTGAGCTTTTACCTTGTTGTATCCCGCCTTATCGAAATCTCCGATTTTATCGATTAAATTTTTAATGGTATCCAAGGCATGCTGATCATCTTTGGCCTTGTAATCGGTAACCCCGCTAATTTCACAATGAGTGGTAGCTCCGCCCAGTGTTTCATTGTCGATTTGTTCCCCGATTGCGGCCTTCACTAAATAACTTCCGGCCAAGAAAATACTCCCAGTTTTGTCAACGATCAGGGCTTCATCGCTCATAATAGGCAAATACGCACCGCCGGCCACACAACTCCCCATCACAGCAGCAATTTGCGTGATTCCCATACTGCTCATGACGGCATTATTTCTGAAAATACGCCCAAAGTGCTCCTTGTCGGGAAAAATCTCATCTTGCATAGGCAGGTAAACGCCCGCACTATCTACCAAATAGATGATCGGCAAACGATTTTCAATGGCTATTTCCTGCGCCCGTAGGTTTTTCTTTCCCGTAATGGGAAACCAGGCACCTGCTTTAACAGTGGCATCATTGGCGACTACGATACATTGCTTTCCTTTTACATATCCAATTTTTATAACGACTCCCCCAGAAGGGCAACCCCCATGTTCCTCATACATTCCATCTCCGGCAAACGCTCCAATTTCAATAGCTTTGGTATCCGTATCCAACAAATAGTCAATTCGTTCGCGGGCGGTCATTTTACCTTGGGCCTGTTGTTTTTCCAAACGCGACTGGCCACCCCCTAGCTTTACTTTTGCGAGGCGTTTTCGCAAATCTGAGCGTAACATCTTGTTGTGATCTTCATTTTTGTTGAACTTGATATCCATCTTCTAATGTTTCGTTTTCGGAGGTA
>CALLVX010000134.1 GCA_938010765.1 uncultured Flavobacteriaceae bacterium
ATAGAGCAGGTACAGGGGCTTGTGAACAGTGTTTTCTTGAAAGGTGCAAGCAAGATGGCCTACAATAAGGTAAAGATTTCGTTTCCTCACCCCCGCCCCGGGAAGCTGCCCAGTAAAGCAATCGATTTTGAATTTGGGTTCAAGCAAGTAAGACCAGAGCTGGCCACGGCCTTTGCAAAACTGGTCTGTAGAACAAATGCCGATGGCGCCCTTGAAACGAATGCCAAGGGGCACTATGTTTTCGATCCACAGAAAATGGAAAGAATCGTGAACAAGTATAAAAACGCTATGGGGGATACAACTTTAAGGGAGGCTTTGGCAGCAAAATACCCTGCTGATATACAAGAAATTCTGGAAAGAGATGAAAACCAGGCCATTATCAATGAAGTCGGTGATAAAGAGGTCGACGAATTCCTTAATTTTCAACAGGTACAAGAGGATCTGCGCGACAGGCTTTACGGGGTTTCCAATGAGGAAATTGAACAGGAATATGAAAAGTTCATAGTGGAACAAACGATTAAAATAGAAAACATGGTCAGCCGGTTCAACGGGGAAACCCAAGCAGCTGTAGAAAATGAGCAGCGTTCAGAAATGGAAGCTATGACCAGCCCGTTAAATAGCGAACGAGCCACCGAAGACAACCAGCAAGCTGCCAGCCCCACTACACTGGTATCGATACACCGGGAATCACGAGGGCAGAGACGCTAGATTCGCTTTTAAGGGCATGGCAGCGCCAAGGAAAGCCGAAGCCTATCTGCAAAAAACAAAGGAGGGTCGGTTGGGCCAATGGGAGGTACAGAAATACCATTTAAGCGAACGAATTGTGAGCCAAATAAATAGGTATGAAAGCCATTGACGAAGCAAATACGAGAATAAGCAAAGCTATTAATGAGGATCCTAGAATGTTGAATTTGAGTGGATTGATGTTGACTTCTGCAAATTTGGCCCAGTTGATTCCACGAATTAAGCAGGAGTTACCACTGCTCAAGTGCCTTGTATTGGATGCCAACCAATTATCTGAGGTGCCTGAGGAAATAGGCCTGCTCACTACTCTTGAAGCGCTTCGGTTAAACAAGCACGACCTTACCGCCCTACCCGAAGCCATCGGAGCGTGTAAGAAGCTTAGGCAGCTGGAACTGACTGAGAACCATTTTACCGACGTATCCGAAGTGCTACTGAAACATCTGAATCTGAAGGCTTTGAATTTGACCGATAACCCCATAACGGCAAAGGCGATGACAGCTTTGGTTGGCATTTATGGTGATCGGGTCCTGTTCAACGGAACCCCTTTTCAGTTAGACAAGAATTCTGAACGTGTCTTGGAAAAGGTATATCCAAGACGTAAAGTTCTTTTGAAAAGTAAGTATATGGCAGAAAGGAAAATGCGTCAAATCGTTTCGGACATTGATGCATTGGAGGTGGCGGGGCCTTTTCAAGACGGAGAGGGTGAAATTCTCAATGCCCAACAAGTGGCCTATGGTTTGTTGACCGATATTCCCTATGAGGGAGCCCCGGGTCAGTAACATATACTTCGAATCGGCCAAGAACCTATTGACTCCAATACTGAACAAACGCTCTTCACTAGAGGATAAAGAAAACGGCTTGCACCAAATAGCCACCGCCATAGGCAATTGTGCGACGCCAATATTGGATTTGTTGATACAGAACTATCTTGGAAAACAAAACGGGCAGCGCAGAGGGGGAAAACGTACCGATAATTTGAATACCCTGTTACAACGGGAAGCCCTTGAAAAGGAAATCTTCCAGAAACTGGGAAATGCTGTGAACGAAGCAGGGGAAAGAATCATGCCGAACCTTGAAAAGATAGAGCAGGTACAGGCATTGGTAAACACCATTTTTTTGGAAGGGGCCGCAGAATTCGAGGACAATATGGTCAAAGTGGTTTTCCCCGATGGCGGGCCCACGAAACTTCCCAGCAAAACGGGCAATATATCGAGTGGGTTCAAATGGGTACAACCGGTATTGGCCCTGGCATTTGCGAAGCTGATCTGTAGAACGGATGCGGAGGGCACACTTGAAACGAATGCCAACGGGCGGTATGTTTTTGACTCACAGAAAATGGAGCGCATTGAAAACAAGTATAGGAATGCATTGGGAGATACCACTGCCAGGGAGACCTTGGCAGCAAAATATCTCGTCGACATCCAAGAAATTTTGAAAAAAGAAGAAAATCAAGTCCTTTTCTTGATGTATAAAGATACCCAAATTTAAGAACTCCTAGGCTTTGAAAAAGGACAGGAAGAACTACGGGACAGGCTTTACGTGGTTTCTGATGGAGAACTAGATGGGGATTACCAGCGGTTCATGGCGAAGCAAGCAATCTACATAGAAAAGATGGTCATAAGGCTCGCGGGGGAAACCAAAGAAGTTGTTGAAAATGCACGATCTCCTGAGGCCGTTTCTGCAATGCATGCATTGGTAGATCCGATCAATACAGGTTTAAGAGATGCAAAAATAAAAATGGTAGAAGTTTGTACCCGGTACCTCTAACACCCAAAAAACTCGATCAAAACGGAGACTTGGAGTATAAAGAGCATTTTCTGCTTCCCTGGAAATCTAATCGTGGGGAAGACTGAAATCTACTCTAAAAAGTAAGTAGCTTTTCTTGCGATCAGAGGGTAATACATAGTTAGTGTTATAGCTTTCACAAGTGTATTGTTTTTCGATGGCAGTCGGTTCGGGTATTCGATAAAGTGAGACGGGTGTTTCTTTAAGTAATTTCCAATGCGTGCAATACCTGTGACACTTAGATTGGGAAACGTTAAAAATTGAATAGATTTATTAACTTACGCCTATTATAAGTTTTTATTTCAGTATGTTGCGGTTTGATGATAAATACAAAAAAAAGCGCTTATTACCTCCTTTTTGATTGGGGGTTTCCTTCCTTTTTCTATACTTTATTGTAGCGTGCTTTTTAGTTTTTATGGAGAAGGGTCCAATTTGGGATTTGCCCAAAACAGACAATGAAAAGGTTTTGTAAAAGGGTCGACCATGTTTCGTTTATCCGATAACGAAGATTTATACGTATGGGCACTTGCCTGGAAACGGGCCGCTATTTTTCTTTTCAATACCTCGAGGGTATTTGAGGGTCAAATTTTACTTGTTGAAGTGATTTAAACTTTTTTCTTTTTGAATTTTCTAAGGGCTATCACAAAGAATGCTAGATAGTTTAGTCCTTTCCAGCTCTCTGTTGTGGTATCGAACCTGTTGAGCAATGAGCGATAGCTGTCGATCCAGGCATTGGTCCGTTCCACCATATATCGTTTGTGGTAAAGTTCCTTGTCGAAATATTCCTCCCTGTCGACTTTGCCGTTTCGCTTGTTGAGACATACATTGGCATTGATTTCCTTGTT
>CALLVX010000135.1 GCA_938010765.1 uncultured Flavobacteriaceae bacterium
GTACCACGGTATTGCCACGCCCATCACCATTACAAAAGAAGATATCCTGTTCAAAGACATCCCTTCAACAATAGAAGTAGGCCGCTACCATTCCTGGGTCGTTGCCCCCGAACTGCCAGCAGTGCTCGAAGCCACCTCCTTTGATGAAAACGGACAGGTCATGTCCCTCCGACATACGGAGTACGATGTGCGCGCCGTGCAATTTCATCCGGAATCGGTCTTGACGCCGGAAGGGAAGCAGTTGTTGGAGAACTGGGTGAAGCAATAAACAATGATCAATAATCAGTGAACAATAGACAAAAAGATTAATTGCTAATTGATAATTGTTAACTGTTCATTGAAGTATTTTAATACGAAAACCATGAAAGAAACACTCAACAGACTCATTAACCACGATATACTTTCGAAGGAAGATGCCAAACAAATTTTGGTGAATATCGCGAAGGGAGATTATAATACGAGTCAGATTGCGGCCTTTTTAACCGTGTATATGATGCGTAGTATCACCATTGAAGAGTTGGAAGGCTTCCGCGATGCGCTTTTAGAGCTCTGCCTTGCCATAGATCTAGAAGCCTACCAGCCGATCGATCTTTGTGGTACGGGTGGCGATGGTAAGGACACCTTCAATATTTCTACTTTGGCCTCTTTTGTAACCGCTGGGGCGGGCGTAAAAGTTACCAAGCATGGAAACTACGGCGTATCCTCTAAATGTGGCAGTAGCAATGTGATGGAGTTTTTGGGTATCAAATTCAGTAATGAAGCCAGCTTTCTCGAGAAATCGATCAATGAGGCAGGCATCTGCGTGTTGCACGCCCCCTTATTTCACCCTGCTATGAAAAATGTGGCCCCGATCCGTCGGGAGTTAGGTGTCAAAACCTTTTTTAATATGTTGGGCCCCATGGTGAACCCCGCCTTTCCGAAACACCAGATGGTGGGCGTATTCAATTTGGAACTAGCACGTATGTACGGCTACCTCTATCAGAATACCGACAAAAAGTTCACCGTATTGCACGCGTTGGACGGTTATGACGAAATCTCTCTGACAGGGAATACCAAAACCATTTCGAACCATTCGGAGGGGATGCTACGTCCCGAAGATTTCGGCGTACAAGCGATTCAACAAGCACAAATTGTCGGGGGGGATAGTATTGAGGATTCTGCCAAGATCTTTATGACCGTCCTCGAAGGCAAGGGCAGTGAAGCGCAGAACAATGTGGTCTGCGCCAATGCCGGCGTGGCCATCGCCACCGTGCGCGACCTATCGCCTAAAGAAGGCTTTGAGCAAGCAAAAGAAGCGCTTTTAAATGGCAGCGGCCTAAAGGCATTAAAGAAGTTACAGGAATTGAGCAGCATTTAAAAAAGAAATAAGAACGGCAGAAGCGTACCCAATGGAATTTAATTTACAAACAACGGATTCCTTCGCTTTGCTCGGAATGACGATTTACAAATGAACATACTAGATAAAATAGTAGCGGACAAATGCAAAGAGGTAGCACTGAAAAAGGCACTTATCCCCATTGCCCAATTAGAAGCTTCGGTACTTTTTAACCGAGCTACCAACTCCTTGGCAACAGCCTTGCGGAACAGCGATTCGGGCATCATCGCGGAACACAAACGGCGTTCCCCCTCCCGGTCGGAAATTAATCAGGGGCTGAATGTACAGGATGTGGCCAAAGGCTATGAAGATGCCGGTGTCTGCGGCATGTCCGTCCTCACCGATGGGAAGTACTTTGGGGGATCTTTAGACGATTTGCTATTGGCCAGGGCGGCGGCACAAATGCCCTTGCTCCGCAAAGAGTTTATCATCGACGAATACCAGTTGGTGGAAGCAAAGGCCCATGGGGCCGATGTGATCCTTTTGATTGCGGCCATTTTGACCAGGGAAGAAATCAAGGCCCTTTCCGAATTGGCGAAAAGCCTACAGCTCGATGTGTTGCTGGAAGTGCATAACGAAGAAGAGCTACATAAATCGGTGATGCCCAGTTTGGACATGTTGGGTGTGAACAATCGAAACTTAAAAACCTTTGAAGTAAGCCTCGATACGAGCAAGGCCTTGTCGCAACTGATTCCTGCTGATTTTGTAAAAGTTTCTGAAAGTGGCATTAGCAGTATCGAGGCCATTCAAGACCTACGCGCCTATGGGTATGAAGGTTTTTTGATCGGGGAGAATTTTATGAAAACGGATGACCCCGGGCAAAGTGCGAAGGTGTTTATTGCCGAATTGAAACGATAGTGGTTAGTGAAAAAAGTGATTTGGTGAAAGATAAAAACAATAATACTGTAAAGTTGAAAATCTGTGGCATGAAATCGAACTCTCTGGAGGTGGCGGCCTTGCAGCCGGACTATCTGGGCTTTATTTTCTGGGAGCCTTCCAAGCGGTATTTCGAAGGGGCCACGCCTACCGTTCCCGACGGTATTCAAAAAATAGGCGTTTTTGTGGATGCCACCGTAGAGGAGGTTGTTGACAAAATAAGGACCTACGATCTGCAAGGGGTACAATTGCACGGGCAGGAAAGCGCCGCCTATTGCGAAGAACTAAGAGCGAGTGCTGTAGGTCATAAAGTAACCATCATCAAAGTATTCTCGATCAAAGGCGCCTTTGATTTTGGGCAATTGCAACTCTTCGAAGCGGTCTGCGATTATTATTTGTTTGATACCAAGGGGAAATTACCGGGCGGCAATGGCTATGCCTTTGATTGGAGCGTTTTGTCCAATTACCCCTCCACCAAGCCCTACTTTTTAAGTGGGGGTATTGGTTTGGAAGAAGTGGCTTCGCTCCAAGCATTTTTAAAAAGACCCGAAGCCCAGTATTGCCATGCAATCGATGTAAACAGCCGTTTTGAATCGGAACCGGGATTGAAGGAGGTGGAGAAATTGTTGGAATTTAAAAGAGTGCTTGAGATATAAAAGAAATAACAGTAATGATGATATATCATTGTTATGTCGAATTATAAATAACCCTTAATGGTAGAAGAAGTAACTTATGGATTAACAGAATACAACGGGGTTTTTGAAATACCAATTTATCGTTTAACAAATGAAAAATTTCAAAAAGAGTTAGATAATTATGCAACCAAAGTTATCCCATACTCTAAAAAAGACATGGAGGATTTGTTAAAGAAAAAAGGAGCGGAAATTTACGATGAAGTCTTGCAGGATATAAAAACTATGTCAGAATACGGCTGGAAGTTTAATGAAATAATTGGGTGGGTAACTATACGTCTTAATCAAGGGACTATTTTCGAAGAAATATTTTTAAAGAAGTTAAAGAGAATAACGAAAAATAGTAAAGCAAAGATAGCATTTCATGATTTTGGATTTAAGATACCCTACGATTCCAAAAAATCTAATTTTGAATTATTCAATGCAATTTTAGCCGAGATTGAGAAAATGCAATTGGACAAAAAGTTCAGACATTGGCATATAGACATATCTAAATTCAAAGTTTTTGGTCAATTTGCGGACTGGAAAAAAATGTATGCATTTTTGAATAACTAAAATCGAAAAGATAACTGGCTACAACAACACCCAAACGTAATGCAGACTTTAGGCTAAAATCAAAAGGTCTGTGTTTGTGCGTATATGAAGTCGCTAAATCTTATGGATTTAGCCTTAAATAAAACAAGCAAAACAATAAGCTTTAGCTCAACCAGTAATTAAAAAATGACAAAAAAAATAGCAATCTTATTTGGCATTTTAATGTTTGCTTTCTTTTCTTACATAGGACTAAAAAAAGTAAACCCTAATTTGGAATATGAAGTGGGTCAAAAAATTGATAGTTTAAATGGTGTTATTGTATACTATAATGGTGGTGTTGATAATGTTGTTCAAAGGAATACCTCAGATGGCTATAACCTTGGACTTAGATACCAGTGCGTTGAGTTTGTAAAGCGCTATTTTGAATATCACAACCACTAAATACCAGACAGCTATGGCCACGCCATAAGTTTCTATGATCATACAGTGGCCGATGAAAAAATTAACAAACAAAGAAATCTAGCTCAATATAGCAACCCAAGTACATCGAAACCAATTAAAAGCGATTTGATTGTAATGAATGGCAACTTGTTTAACAGATATGGTCACGTTGCCATAATTTCAAAAGTGACCAATAACAAAGTCGAAATAATACAGCAAAATCCTGGACCATTTTCACCCTCAAGAGAAGCCTTTGATTTGTCAAGAACAAAAGAAGGTAAATGGAAAATAGACAATGAAAGAATACTGGGTTGGTTAAGAAAGTAAAAAATCAATTATTTATTAAATATCAGTTTTATTAGAAAAATGAACTTAGATGCCGAAATTATAAAAGCGATTGACTATTCTGACAATGAAGAATATCAAATGGCAATTGCTGTTTGCACAGATATTATCAAATCAGATTCAAACTATGATAGAGCTTACTTTGAGCGAGCGATGGCATTGTTGAATCTGGAAAAGGATTATTTGGCATTAATTGACTTTAAAAAACTATTAGACCTCAATCCTGAATATCCGGGAGGTAAAGATTGGTATTCCAGAACGTTGTCTGGATTAGGTGATTTCAAAGCCAGTGCAGATATGAAACGCTCCGAATTGAGAGATCATCCTGATGGAAAATATGGAATGGGAGTATCCCCTCAAGATTGGGCGGAATGTGCCGAAAGCTATTTTAAAGCGGGAGAAATAGAAAAAGCAGAAGAAGTTTTGACTGAATATTTTGATATTCAATTGGCCAAGATCGATAAATACATAATATACGAAACAGCACCAAGAAGAGTTTTGGCAAAAATTTTGATTACCACAGGAAGGTTCCAACAAGCTCTAAAAGAATCATCCATAGCAATGAAAAGTACTCATAAAGTTCCGTCCGATTATGAGGTGTATATCGAATCCCTCATATTGAACGGACAAGCAGAGAAAGCCACCAATGAGATTACATCGTATGTAGAAAAAATACAAGGCGGCTATGAAAATGATCAAATTATTTATTTGAAAAAGCTCATAAATAGAAACTAAGAGATTAAAAATTAGCAACCATCACTGCTTACTCAATTCTGAATACTGAATACTAAAAAAATGAACACATACCACGCAGACGAAAAAGGCTATTACGGAACATTTGGCGGGGCCTTTATTCCCGAGATGCTCTACCCCAATGTAGAAGAGCTACGCCAAAAGTATTTGGAACTGATGTACGAAGACTCCTTTCAAAAAGAGTTTCACCAACTGCTGAAAGACTATGTAGGGCGTCCTTCGCCACTTTATTTTGCCAAGCGGCTTTCTGAAAAGCACGGCACCAAGATCTATTTAAAACGAGAAGACCTCAACCATACTGGCGCGCACAAGGTAAACAATACCATTGGGCAGATTCTCATCGCCAAAAAACTGGGCAAGAGCCGCATCATCGCCGAAACAGGAGCAGGGCAGCATGGCGTCGCTACCGCCACCGTTTGTGCGTTAATGGGCATGCAATGCATCGTATATATGGGCGAGATCGATATTGCACGCCAAGCACCCAACGTAGCCCGAATGAAAATGCTGGGCGCCGAAGTACGCCCGGCACTCTCCGGGAGTCGTACGCTAAAAGACGCCACCAACGAGGCGATCCGCGATTGGATCAACAACCCGGTCGATACCCATTATATTATCGGGTCGGCCATTGGGCCGCACCCCTACCCCGATATGGTGACCCGATTTCAGTCCGTTATCTCCGAAGAGATCAAATGGCAATTAAAAGAAAAAGAAGGGCGTGAAAACCCCGACTATGTCGTTGCCTGTATTGGAGGTGGCAGCAATGCCGCTGGTACCTACTACCATTTCTTGGACAATGAGGAGGTGGGTATCATCGCCGTGGAAGCGGCAGGAAAAGGCATTGAATCGGGCGAAAGTGCTGCCACTTCAGCCTTGGGGAAAGTAGGCATCATTCACGGGTGCAAGACCATGCTGATGCAGACCACAGACGGGCAAATTACCGAGCCCTATTCCATTTCGGCCGGTTTGGACTATCCCGGAGTAGGCCCCATGCATGCCCATTTGCACGAATCGGGCCGGGCAGAATTCTATTCCGCCACCGATGATGAGGCCATGGCTGCCGGACTCGAACTGTCACAATTGGAAGGGATCATTCCCGCCATCGAAACCGGGCACGCCTTTGCCATTTTTGATCATAAAAAATTCAAACCGGACGATGTAGTGGTCATCAGTCTGTCCGGGCGGGGCGACAAGGATTTGAATACGTATATTGATTATTTCGGCCTATAGCTTTGTTTTACCATTTCCGTGAAGGCGGAAATCCAATTGAATCCTTCTGAAATGATCTATGAACCGCTTCTATGTATACATACTCACAAATAAAAACAACACAGTGCTGTACATAGGGTTTACAAACAACCTAAGAAAACGAATAAAGGAACATCGATCCGGAGCCACCAAGAGTTTTACCAAAAGGTACAATGTGCACAAACTGGTCTATTTTGAGTACACACTATATGTAAACAACGCCATTAGAAGAGAAAAACAACTAAAGCACTGGAATCGATAATGGAAAGAGAATTTGATAAACGATATGAATCCAGATTGGGAGGACTTGTTTTGGATGATAGATGATGAAAAAACACCATGATTTCCGCCTTCGCAAGGCCATTGAACTGAAAACAAATGGATTTCCGCCCTTGTCTGCCGACAAGCAGGTTCGAGCGGGCATTGAAATAAAAACAAATGGATTTCCGCCTTCGCAAGGCCATTGAACTGAAAACAAATGGATTTCCGCCTTCGCAAGGCCATTGAACTGAAAACAAATGGATTTCCGCCTTCGCGGAAATAAATAACAAAGGATGAACAGAATCAACAACAAACT
>CALLVX010000136.1 GCA_938010765.1 uncultured Flavobacteriaceae bacterium
GATCACCCCATCGCCATCACAGTCTGAAGTTGCTGTAACAGCCACAGTAATATCCGCCACATTATAGGAACAGGCGTCCTTTGGATCGGTGCCATTGGTTACTTCCGTCGCATCGATCACCCCATCGCCATCACAGTCTGAAGTTGCCGTGATCGTTTCGGTAATATCCGCAGCATTGTAGGAACAGGCATCCTTTGGATCGGTGCCATTGGCTATTTCGGTTGCATCGATCACCCCATCGCCATCACAGTCTGAAGTTGCGGTTATCGTCTCGGTAATGTCCACCACATTATAGGAACATTCGTCCTTTGGATCGGTGCCATTGGTTACTTCCGTCGCATCGATCACCCCATCGCCATCACAGTCTGAAGTTGCGGTTATCGTCTCGGTAATGTCCGCAACATTATAGGAACATTCGTCTTTCGGATCGGTGCCATTGGCTATTTCGGTTGCATCGATTACCCCATCTTCATCACAATCCGAAATTGCTGTTATGATCACTGTAACATCAACCACATTATAAGAGCAGGCATTTTTAGGGTTGGTTCCGTTAGCTACCTCCGTACCATCGATTACCCCATCGCCATCGCAATCTGAAGTAGCGGTAACCGGTTCAGTGATATCAGCAAAAAAATAGGAGCATGCATCTAAAGGATTGGTGCCGTTTGCAATCTCTGTGCCATTTATGACCCCATCACCATCACAATCGGCAACATTCCATAGAGCCGAAGGACTAACATTTACACTGCCCAATAGGAAGCGGCAAAGATCTAGCGGATTGGTACTATCACTTATTTCTTGACCATTGGTTACACCATCGCCATCACAATCCAGGGCTTCCCAATAGGCGGTTACATTCGCTAGTACCTGAAAATTACTATAAACACATGAATCAGTCGGATCAGGATCGCTTACATTCGGATCACCATCTCCATCATCATCTAATTCACAGGCCCCTACCAAACCGTCATTATCAAGGTCTGTGTCCGCCACGGTAACCGCCAAAACAGCACCGGTATCATATGCAGCACCGTCAACTAATCCTGAGCTACTTACAGTGGCAGGATCTGTCCCATAGGCTCCGGTATCACCACCATCTGCAGTGGCACTTTCATATGCCTCGTTCGCATCGCTACAGGCATCTGCATCGCTATCCAAGTTCAGATAATCCGAAATTGTCAAAGTAGTTTCTGTAGGGCTCGTTCCGGCCCCTGCCGAAGTTGGAATACCACTACTAGCTGTGTTATTTGCATTGTCATCATTATCATCTGCCCGCCCTTCCTGGCCTACTGTTGCGCTTGGGGTACTGCCCGCTTCGACTATATCATAAATACCATCATTGTCAGCATCCAGGTCTAGGTGGTTGGGCACGCCGTCGTTGTCAAAATCATATACATCCGGAACACCGTCGGAGTTCCCATCGGTATAATCTGTGGTACTGCCGTCTCCTGTACCATCATCTGTGGTATCGTTCCAATTAAAAATTCCATCGCCATCTTCATCCCCGTCTGGTTCGTTCGTATTTGCTTCTTCTGTATCGATAATACCGTCATTGTCATCATCAAGATCCAACGCATCTACCACGGTATCGTCATCTGTATCGAAAGCAGAACCGTTAATGGTAATTGTCAAGGTTGCCGTGTCAATATTTCCTCCTGATTCCCCAAGTTTCTTATCATTTAAGGTGTACGGTATCGCATCTACTAAAGTGTTCCCAGATAATAGATTAATCACATCAGAATTCGTTGGATCCAAGGTGTAGCTGTAACTCCCATCACCATTGATTGTTATAAACCCATAGGTCGTTGCTATTTGTACTCCGACATCGCCCGCGTTCCCATTTACTTCGCTTACGCGAGGAGCGCTGGTTCCCTGCCAATTCAGGTCAGATACGCCGGCAATTTGAATGCCTTGGTCCGCATCGGTTGCTGCCGGACCATAGTTATAGGATAGCACTAACTGATCGATTGGCTCATTAAAATAGATATTTATGTTGCCATGAGCGTCTTCCGGAGGGACAGAACCGGTCCCATAAAAAAGATTATCACCTACTTGTACAACGGAACCTGAAACTTGAGGAATAAAAGATACTGGCGCTCCGGCCAGTGTTCCGTTTACTTCGATCTGGTCTTGCCAAGTAGTACCTTGCGACCAGTCTATATCCGAAATTGTAAAGGAGAGATTTACTACTGCCCTATCAAAATTGATTTTCGTTTCGGTCGCTTGCGAAGGGTTTACCGCCCCATCTACCGCATAATAGAGATAGCCCGTATGCCCCCCGTTGGTAGCAAACTGCAGAACGGTTTGGTTTTCACCGGGAATACCAATCCCATCAGGGTCGGTAGTGGAAAAGCTTAGATCCACATCATCTACGGTTCTTGTTTCTCCGTTTACGGCTTGTAGGTTTGAAAATTCATTTTCCCAAATAAGTTGAGACAAGGGCCTATCCCCGGTATCAACGCCAAAACCGTCATCATCATAAATAACCGATCCAGAAGCAGTTGTTCCCGTATATACCGTAACTGTATTTTCGTTGTCGGTAGCTACAGGAAGTTCATCTACTCCATTAATGGTTATGGATATGTAACCATAATCAATAATTCCTATAGGATCTTGTACCCCATAGGAGATAATATCGGTAACACTTTCACCATTCTCAAGGCCGCTAACTGCTATATTGCTAGCGTCAAGAGTATAAGAATAACTGCCATTCGACTGAACTGTAATAAACCCGTAGGTCGACGAAAAAGAATTGCCGACAGCTGCGCTATAGCCGTTCACTTCTGAAATACTCAATGTTTGGGATGGTATCGAAGGATCCGTATCGTTACTTGCTAGATTTCCAGTAAGTGCAATCGCCGAATCGGCCGAAATACTATTCGTATCATCTATTGCTATCGGACCATACCCGACATTGATTAGCGTTTGAGCCGATGATGTACCTTCTGAATCGGTTACAGCAACATTCATAGTTCTTGCCCCTTCGGTAGCCCCGGTGGCCAATTGATGACCGTATAGTACATTAACTAGAAATGTGGTAAAATCGCCATCAGGAATGGTTCCCCCCAGGCTATTTACTATGGTAAACACGCCAACAGAGGTATTGGTCACCGTGAGCGTACTAGTGCCCGCCACGATATCATTTGACGCCCCTACGGCAGATAAATCGTATACTCCACCCAAAGAGCTATCGTTACTGTTAAGAATACCTATAAATTCATTACCCGAATCCGAGATGCCCGTATAGGTAATGGTAGCACTTTGTATGTTTCCACCATCTGAACTAAGGGTAAGCGCCGGATTCATGTAAGCCCCTACCGTACCCGGAGTTGGTTCTAGGGAGACGGTTGCGTTTACTCCTGGTTCGGTTCCGTTTAAATCTATTGCCGGGGGTGCCAAAAGTAAAAATGAAGGAAGAACACTTCGTATATTCACCCTATGGGACGCCGCTTTCGTATTCACGACTACTTTGGGTTCTTTGAACACCGGACCCACCATTTCAGTCGCAGAGACAAATTGGTTTAGTCCAAAAAGCAGAACTACTAACGAAATCCTGAAAAACTTTTTAGAAAACAATAGGTACAGAGGGGGAGTTGTACATCGGCAGTAATTGATTATCATTTGGTACGAATTAATAGGCTGGGTCAAGTAAGATTTTTCTTCATATTAAAGTTGTGAATGTAAGATTATTCTCATATATAAAACATATTTTTGTTGTATATTCCTACAAATATGATGTGAAGCTGTTAAAATCTGTTGAACGAAAAACTGCAGTTGGTCGGATTTTTAATCTACTTTATCGAAGATTTACTACAATTGAACGGAATAGCCATGCCCTCTTTGAAGTCAAGTAAGAGTTGTGAAGATGGCGAATAGTGTGTTGACCCAGCATCTGGGTACTTGTTTCAAGAAATGGGCTTCACAAACAAGTAGGAGGAAATACGGAAGAAATAACGTCTTGGTCTTAACGAGACGAAACCCGGGAAATAACAAACTCGACCCGTCGGTTCTGTCTGCGCCCATCTTCGGTTTCATTACTGGTAATAGGTTGCGTACCCCCATACCCTTCCCAAGCAATACGATCTTTTGAGACCCCTAATTCCTGAAGATAGATGGCAACCGCTTTGGCGCGTTTTGCAGATAAGGTTTTATTATAGGTTTGTGTCCCTATATTATCGGTATGCCCATTGATAGCAATTTGAAGATTCGCATTAGATTTCAAAAGGGCATAGACTTTTTGAAGTTCAATTCGAGACGATTCTAACAACAATGACCGATCAAACTCGAACAATACATTTTTAAAGACATAGCTTCGGTCCAATTCTATATTCTTGGTTTCTTTACCATCGGTAATTGCCACCAATTCCATTGCCTCTGTACTTTTTTTAGCAGCTGTCAGCGACACCATATCCAAATAATAATAGGCTCCTTGATTTGCCTTCTTCTTTGTCTTAAACAACCGTGTTCGGGAGTTTTCCTTAAAATTGCCCAACACCATAAAACGTTCGCCTCCTTTTGCCTGAAATTGTGTACTGACCAAAATCCAGTCTTTTGTGTCCGAGTAAAAATTTGTATACCCAATTTCAAGGTAGGTATAACGGTATCCTTCCTGGCGATATCGCAAGCGTTTGGAAAGGTATTTTTGTGTATTTATTTTAAGTTCAAAATTCGAAAACAGTACTCCAAACTCTTTAATGGCGGAATCTGATTTTTCTGCCAAACTAACATAAAAAGACACTTGATATTTTTTTCCCTTTTCCAAGGGTTCTTTAAGAGGTACTTGCACATATTCTCTATAATCCTCTGGTGCAAACACGTACATTCCCGTATAACCATCACCAAAATCGGCAGGTTGCCGTCCCTTAAAGTTTTCAGGAGTGCCCATTAAAGTGCTACAGGCATTAAAATAGTCGGTTGTGCCGGATGTAGGACACGACCAGGAAGACACGTTCGTATCAAAAAGACCCAGTCGTTCAGGGCAATCGGCATGCAATTCAAAACTCGGATTTTCAATCAAATTTTGAGCTAAGACCGTATACCCAAAACCTAACAAAAAAAGGAAAGGTAACTTCTTAATACCAAGTGAAGCAATCATTTAGGGCGTTTTATACCCTTTAAAATTACAATTTATACATCACCGATTCAAAACTGGTATCCTAGGTTCGTTAAAATGCCCATTTTTATGGATGTTCGGGTATTTGAGAAATACCCAAGTGTTTTAAAACCTATAGTATCTTAAAGTTCTTAGAGGGAAAAGGACTGATAGCACACAAGTTTCTGAAAGCAAAATCTATTTTGTTTCATTCATTGTCGTCCTCAAAGATGGTTTCAGTTATTCTATCACTGTGACTTTCAAACGCGCCATTGGAAATCATGAACTCGGCCCTTCTATTCTTTTGTTTCCCGTCTTCGGAAGTATTTTCTGCTACCGGCTGATCACCACCATGCCCTACCCACCGTATACGCTCTTTTGGCAATCCTTTCCCTAGCAAGTATCTTGCGACCGACTTGGCACGTTTAGATGACAATTCTCGGTTATAATCACTAGACCCGGCATTATCGGTATGCGCATGAATGGTAACATATAAAGAGGCATCCTTACCCAACTCAACGAAGAGGCGATCCAGTTCCTTTTTCGCGTTCTCGTTCAATTCATATACATCGCTTGGAAAAACAACATGTTCCAAAACATACATTTTATTAATCTGCAAATCATTGTGCGGGTACTCTTCGGGTAGTAGTGTTACCGAAACCATATCTAAGTAATAGTAAGCGGCACTTTTAACCCCTTTTACCCTGTTCATGTGGGATTTCGTATCATCACGGAAATTTCCAATAGTCATATACTTCTCATTTCCTTTTGCAGTAATGGTCGTTGACACCTGTGTCCAACCAGACTTGTTTCCAAAATACATCCAATTGCGAACTTCAACAAAACTTGAACGCCCATTTCCTCTGAGATTTGAAAAGTATTTTATGACCTTTCTCGTATCTTCCTTTGATCTGTTCGGAGAGAATAAAACGCCGATATCGCGCAATGCAAAGTTCGATTTATCGGCCAGGCTCACATAAAAACTAACCTGGTACTTACTCCCTTTTTTAAGGGGCTGCTCTAACTCTCCTTGTAAATATTCCCTGTAGTTGTTCGGTGCACTTAAATAAAGACCGGCATAAGCTTCTCCGAACTCGGCCTCCTGATAGCCATTAAAATTTTTTGGCATGCCCATGGCGGTACTACAGCTATTGAAATAATCGGTAGTACCATTTGACGCGCGCGACCAATGTGGAACATCTTCATCAATATTACCCAATTCTTCCGGACACTTATTATGCTCTTCAAAGCTTGGGTTCTTTACTAGATTTTGAGCACTTGAAGGGCATACCAGGCTCAATAAAAGTATAGTCAGAATGAGGGGGGTTCTATACATTTTTTAAATAATTTCTAAGTTTTTTCCTACATTTATTGAGTACTAAACGTTATATTTTAACAATTATTATATTTCAATACCCCTCCCGTAATACCCCGATTATAAAAAGCTCTTGTATATCTCAAGAGGCAGTAAGGAGCTTCACAAGCAAAGCACCGGCCCAGATCAGTCCGTTTTGTAAAAAAGTGTATAGAAATAATTAGATTAGAAAAAAAAACCTCTTTTCGCGTATCTAAAAAGCGGTATTGGAAATACGAATGTTATCTACTAACAGGGCAGTTGTCTCGGCGGTGGCAGAAATACCCACCTCAAGGATGTTTTGCAAACCGTTTGATGTTTGTAGGTTGATTCCGGTGGTTCAAATTGGCACTCCTCATCTTTTTGAAGATAGGTCTCACCATTCTCATAAATAAAAATCCGATTGCCCTCGGTGTCGGTAAAGAACTCTAATAATCCTTCTTGTTCACACAGCTTGGAAACTTCAGGAAGTTCTTCGATTATTTCCTGTGTTGCATCCTTACCACCCCCAAAAAGTAAGCTTATGTTCAATAAAAAGACACTACTGCTTTTGCACCGATTTAGCATATGGATATATTCCGATACTAACTAAAACGAAAAGCGCAAAAAATATTTTACGCTAAACAGTTCCCTAAAAATCAAATTTATAAGTCGCACCGCCTAGCACTTGCAACCCTTGCACATTAAAGTTCGCCCAACGCTGGTAATTATTATTAGCGAGATTGGCCCCTTTCACAAAGACCGAGAGTTGATTGCTCAGCCGGTATCCGACGTGGGCATTGGCATCAAAATAACTATCCAAGGTGAGAATTGTTGCCGGAAATTCTGAAAAAATACCACTTGCCGTGGCAACGGTAGCCACATCTTGGCGCTCACCTACAAAGAATAGGTTTGCTCCCATAAACCACTTTTCCCCCACCTGATAATCCATAAACAAATTAGCGGTAACCTCTGGCAGGTTCCAGGCAGGCCGATCTGTCTCGGTCGAATAGCTGTTATATTGCGCGTTCACACTCATGGTGAAATTACGATTGAAGTCTACATTCAGTTCTCCGAAAATCCCTAGTGTTCGCAGGTCATCATAAAACACATCGAACGAATTGCCAAAATTATAGCCCGCTTCATCTCCACGATCGCTATTCTGGGGATTCAATAAAAACAACGGTTTTCGATTTTCAGCAGTATAGGAACCCTTTATGTTATAGCTCAGGTTCGGAAGTAGCTGTCCACGAAGCCCAAGATAGGCATCGTATTGCTTATCGGTCGGTACGACATTCAATGTAGGCGATACAAACGGATTTTCTTCTACATAGCTATAATAGGAGTTCTGCTTTAATTCACCCTCGATACCGCCATAGGCAATCGCGAACTCGTTCAAGAGCCTATACGAAGCCGTAACGGCCGGATAAATGTAAAAATTACTCTCACTTCGTTCGCCATCTAGACCATATACCAAATTAACACCCAAGTTTAAGGACAAATCATTTCGTAACATTGTTAGGCTGGGGTTGATCCCCACTTGAAGATTACTGTAATCGATCCCAACCTCATTCGTAGGGAAACTCAAAGGAGCGTTTTTAAAACTCCCGTTTACATAATCGACCTTTAGTACAATTCCAAAAGTTTCGTCATTTACGGGAAAATCAAAAGCCGGTTGAAAAACCACTCGATTCTCACCCGATTTGGCACTATCCCAAAACCTGCGATAGCGTATATCGGCACTTTTAAAATAGGAATCCTCAACGTTTAAGTGGGCACCTACCTCTGCTCTATAATAATTTTGGCGTTCGTCAATAGCACCAATGGTTGTAGCGTCAAAAGTTTCTGGAGGCAAACCGTACCAATTATACAATTGGTGTTGTGCCCCAACATCAAATCCCCAGTCGAAATCACGGTTTCGCTTTTTATAGGAACCCTCAATTTCGGAATCAGAATACACGTTGTCCAACGCCACTCCTGCAATATCTCCTCTTGTAGAATTATGGCCCAAACCAACGGTGTAACCCGATTCCCTATCTATTGTTCTACTGGTATAAAACTTGGCCATTAAGTTCGCCGGGTTGCCCCCGCCTGCAGAGGCATAGGAATTGAAAAGTTCGGGTGGGGGTGATTTTTTAACCGTGGAAGCTTTTCCTTTGGCCGGTGTAAATGTAGAAGCAACGGGGACCGAAAAAATACTGTACTTGATTTTCTTTTTTTGCAGAACGATAGAATCGTTCAAGTTGGGCATCGATTTAATTTTGAACGCATCTGAAATGGTAGGCGAATACGCCTTTGTAACCGTCACGGTCTCTGTTCCCAAATCCTTTTCATCTTCTTGGGCCTGGCCGGTGAAAGCAATACCAAAAAGACATATCATGACTGTAAATAAGTGTTTTTGCATAAGGTGTTCTTTTCCTTCTATTTTAATTCTGCGGATTTACCGATGAATTGCTTTTCGCTTCTTTTGATTTGATGATGGCCAGTTCCCTTTTCGCCTCGGAAACGATTTCTGGGTACTGACTAAAGTTGGTATTTACACTTTCCAAAATATAGGTCGCCTGATAGGCATCCCCCAAGGCATAGAAGTTTTTTGCCATGATAACGAGCCCTTTTCCTCCCCATTCTTTGTACACCGCATAGTCTTTCGCCAATCGTTGAACGGCCGTATTCGAATTTTCATGCTCGCCTGATTTGTGCATAAAATAGGCGTTGTAATACAAAGCCTCCGCTGCGGTCCCGCCAGACGCTATTTTCAAGACATCTTTATAAGCTTGCTCCGCTTTGGTTTCGTCACCAGTGGCAATAGCCGATCTCGCAATCATTATTTGGGCATCACTTTTAATACGATCATCAATACTAGGAGTCGCTAGCACCTTTTCTGCATAGGCCAGTGTCTGTTCATAGTTCTTCTGTTGGTAGTAGCCTTTCATTAGATTCGACTGGGCAAAGGTGCGGTTCTGACGAATATCGGCCGTACTTTCCAAACGTTCCAGGTAAGGCAATGCGCTAGTGTAATCCTTGGCTCCTATATAAATTTCACATACCCTGGTCAGCGCCTGCTCGGCGTATTCGCTACCACCCTTATCGGCAACGAACTTATAGTTGGGCAGGGCTTGCTCTTTTTGGCCCTTGCCAAAATAAAGCTGTGCCAGGTTAAAGTTTGCCTTGATTGAATGAAGTCCGTTCGGGAACTGCTTAATATATTTTTCATATCCCCGAATAGCAGCATCTTTCTTACCCTCTAAATTTTGTTTATCGGCCGATTCGAAGGATGCATTATCCAACTCTGAATCGGTTACCTCAACAAAATCCAAGTCTTTTACCCAGGCGGCGTATTCGTCCACCCTACCTAAATCTACATAGATCAACTTCGCAGTGGCCACGGCTTGTATGGCCTCCTGCGTATTCGGAAAATCACGTACCACACTTTTGAATTTTCCCAAGGCCCGTTCGTTTCTGTTGGCATTGTAATGTACCAACCCTTGGCGCATCATTGCCTGCGGTACCAATGAACTTCGCCGGTATTCGCTGATCAAGCGATCATAGGTCTGTAACCCTTGCTGTTCGTTTCCAGAGCTAACATAGGTATTCCCCAATTCAAAAAGAGCATCGTCTTTTAAAGTAGATTTCGGATAGGCCGCCACAAAACGATCTAGCTCTTCTATCTTCGTATTTCTTTTATCCACAAACCCATAGCTCATTGCTTTTTGATACGCGGCATAATCTTTCTGAGACCCCGGTAACGCCAAGGCCTTGTTGTAGGTTTCAATGGCCGGCCAATATTTGCTGGTTACAAAATAACTGTCGCCCAATCGCAGGTACGCATCGTACATTTTTTGGGTATCGTCGCTTCCGGCCGTAGTAAAATCATTGAAATTTGCTATCGCGCTAGGGTAATCGCGCAATTTAAAATAGCAATAGGCCAAATTGTAGTTCACCTCTTTGTACTCTGGAGTAGACCGTGCCTGTGGGCTTTGTTTAAAGGCCAAAAAGTTGGTCAAGGCTTCATCAAAACGATTTAAGAGATAATCAGACTCAGCTTTCCAATAACTTGCCCTTGCCTTGAACAAGGCGTCCTCTGCACTGCCCAGTGATTTTTGAAAAGCCTCGGAAGCACCTCCGTGATCGCCATCTATAAATAGTTCCACTCCCCTGAAATAAGCAACTTTTTGATAGGTCGCTTTGCTTGCGAATCCACGGTTTTTTTCTAGGAGCTCCATCGCTCCCGCAAAGTTTTTTGAAGTAATATATGAATCGACCAACAGCTCTTGCATCTCCTTGGTATCGGAATCGTCGGGATACTTTTCGAGGTAATTGGAAATCACTTGCGGCACCGGTTCGTAGGCATTCCCGACCTCGTAACTCAAACGTGCATAGTTCAAATACGCATCTTTCTGTATCGCTGCGGAAAAGTCCATTTGCGAGGCATTTCGAAAGGCGTTCAAGGCTTCTTGTTTCTTATCGAGTTTCAAGTAGCATTCGGCCAAATGGTAGTAAGCATTTTGAGAAACACTGTTTGTTCCTCCTATAATTTTATTGAATTGCTGAATCGCATTGGCAAAATCACCCTGTTTATAATAACTATATCCTAACAAATAATAGTCGGTGTTGTTCCATTTTCCTCGTTTGCCGCGATATTCTTCCAAATACGGGATGGCATTATCGTATTGTTTTAGATTAAAATAGCTTTCCCCGATAATTTTATTTAGTTGGGACTTTTCTGTGCGATCCGATTTCGGTAACTGTTGTTTGGCCAAGGCGATCGCATCTTCGAACTTTCCTAATTTAAAGTTCATATCGGCCTGATAATAGCTCAATTTCTCCTCTAATAGTTCCGGATCGTTTATTTGATCAAAACGCTCGTTGGCAGCCTCATAGTCATCTTCTTGATACGCAATGTACCCGAGGTAGTATTTCGACTGTGACCCATAGACGTTGGAATTGCTTACTTTTTCAAGATACCGTTCGGCCTCGCGTTTCTTACCCGAGGAAAAAAGTGAGTACCCGTAGTTGAAGTTGAACTTGTCCATCTCATTTCTAGACAAGGCTTTTTGATCTACTTTATTATACCATTTAAGGGCATATGGATATTTACCCGTCTCAAAGTAATATTCGGCAACATCGGCAAAGGCAGAGTTCCGCTTGGTAGAGGTGGGGTATTTTTCCACAAAATCCTCCATTAAACGATCGGCCCCCAACTGGTTCAAACGTACGGCCGCATTGGCCTCATAGTAGGCACTATTGGCACGGGTCTCCAAGTTATCGCTACTAGCCTTTACCTTCCCAAAAATCGTCTGGGCAGCTTGGTACTGTTCATTATTGTACAAAGCCAAGGCATCTTGGTATTCTTTATCGTTGTGGGTATAAATTTTTGTCTCTTGGGAAATTCCCAAAAAAACCATCCCTAAGAAGAAGGGAAGCAAAGCGGCTGTTTTTTGAAACATAGTGTTCTAACTATTTACTAGAGTATATAACGGCAAATATGGTATCTAAGTATATTTTGGGTTTTTCAAAGGAAAAGATTTTCAGGCACAGGGCGTTCCATATCCCTAGGAACTTATTACTTTTATATCAACAAAGAAGGCTAAATGAACGAGAAAGAACTAGTACAAATGGCCCATGACATTCAGATGCAAATAAGCATTGACTACGATCTTACCGAGAAAGAACGGGTAATAAGTATGCTTTCTGAGCTAACCCATAAACATGTAATGGCCCAGTCTGAATGGAACCTTTTAAGTGCAAGAAGGGCTATTTTAACATTGGCCGACGGAAAGATTGAAAAACTACCAGAATTGGTCAAAGCTGCCCAAATCGATTTTCGGGATGTCATTTATTGGGTGACACTCGACCGAAAAAACCCAAAATCATAATTCGAATGTCAGAACCCATTCTATACCTAAAAGAAGCAATGATTTTCCAAAAGGAAAGTTTAATTTTAAAGGATGTTACCCTTACGGTAAACCCGGGAGAATTTGTTTATTTGATAGGTAAAACCGGAAGTGGTAAAAGTAGCTTTATGAAAACGCTGTACGGAGATATCCCCTTAAAACAGGGTGAAGGTAGCATGGTTGATTTTAACCTTCGAACACTTAAAGAAAAAGACATTCCCTACCTGCGAAGAAAGCTTGGAATCGTATTTCAAGATTTCAAATTATTACCCGATCGCAACATTAATAACAACCTAAAGTTTGTCCTCAAAGCGACCGGATGGAAAGATTCGGTTAAAATGAGCTCCCAAATCGAAAATGTACTCGATAAAGTAGGCATGAAAACCAAAGGTTTTAAATTCCCCCACGAAATATCGGGAGGTGAACAACAGCGCATCGCTATTGCGAGGGCGTTATTGAACGATCCCGAATTAATCATTGCAGATGAGCCAACAGGAAACCTCGACCCTCAAACGAGTGTTGAAGTAATGAAAGTATTACAGGACATCAACAAGGCAGGTAGAACTATTTTAATGGCGACCCATGATTATGCCCTTATCCTAAAATTCCCTTCTAAAACGCTTAAATGTGATGGTGGAAAAGTCTTCGAAGTAGTACAACGGGCTGTATAAAAAACAGCTTTTTTAACTTAAAAAAGAAAGCACATTACACCTTAAAGGTCGAATCACGTACAATGAGATTGGTCTTGATCTCAACAGTTATTGTTCCGATATCCCCTTTGGGGTTTTCAATTTCCTGTATCAAATATTTTACGGCGGTACGGCCAATGGTATCCCCGGGTTGATCTACTGTGGTCAAAGCCGGTTGAATGATCGTAGAGTTTACAGAATTGCTAAAGCCGACAACGGCAATTTCGTTTGGTATTACTACTTTAAACTTATTCAAGGCCTTTATTGCACCGATGGCGGCATTATCAGTAATAGCAAAAATGGCATCGGGCCGTTGTTTCATACTGAGTAATAAATTTGTTAATCGACGACCATTTACAAGGGAAATATCTTCGGTGCTCAAGATAATTTTTTCATCTATTGGAAGTTCGTGTTCCCGTAAACCTCTTAGATATCCGGCAAATCGTTTTTCTGAATTAAAAGAATTCTCGGTCTCCTTTAATATTGCAATTCGTTTCTTACCCAAGCCGATTAAATGCTCAACGGCATTAAATGCCGCTTCTTCCTCGTCTATTACGATCTGGGTACACGGAATTTTATCGGACACCTTGTCGAACAATACCAAAGGGACCTTGTTCAAAATCTGCAGGATCTGCGCTATATCGCTTATTTTCTTCGTCAAAGACATCAAGATTCCATCTACTCCGAACTGTGTCATAGTCTGCAACATTTCGAGCTGTTTCCCTTCATTGTTCTTTGATTCGGAAATAATTACGCGATATCCCCGCAATTCAGCCTCTTCCAAGACACCTTTTAAAACCGTAGAAGTGAATAGATGCGAAATATTAGGAACAATGACTCCCAGGATATGACTCTCTTGAGATCGAAAGCCCCTCGCAAAAAGATTCGGTACATAATTCAGCCGTTTTGCTAATTCTTGTACACTCGCCTTAGTGGCATTGCTAATGTCGGGATGATCATTAAGTGCGCGCGATACCGTTGAAACCGACACTCCCAATTCGAGGGCCAACTCCTTTAATGTTATGTTTCTTTTTTTACTCATTCGAATACGACTTGCGAATCAAAGGTACTTTAATAATCATTCAATCTATGCAATCGTTTGCGAGAACGATTGCATAGATTTTTATTATTTATTTTGTTTAAACAGTATCATATTCGTATAAATTTACCCCCAAAATAAATAATATATTAAAAAATCAACTCAAGGGGTTATTAACAAAATTCTAAATCATGAAGAAAAATATTATTGCGGTACTAAGTATGTTTCTCTTTTTTGGCGCCTATGCCCAAACCGAGATAACTGGAAGTATTTCCGATAACTCAGGTGTGCCGATTCCGGGAGCCAACATTATTATTGCGGGTACCTCGGTCGGAACAACTTCCGATTTCGACGGTAATTACACCCTTGGCACTGATCTAAGTGGAGCTCAAACGCTTAGGGTATCCTATATCGGTTTTACCACTGAAGAAAAAAATATAAACCTTTCTGGCACTCCAATCACGGTAGACTTTGTACTGCAAGAGGGTGGCCAACAATTAGATGAGGTAGTACTCACGGCTTCGAGCACTTTTAGATCACAAAAACAAGCACCTCTATCTATAAGCTCAGTTAAAATGAAGGAAATTACCAAACTATCGGCCAATAGCCAGGCGGATATTTTACGGAGTGTTCCCGGTATCACTGCTGAAGGTGGTGGTGGTGAAACTGCAACGAACTTATTTGTTCGGGGATTACCTTCTGGCGGACAATATGTGTTTAACCCCTTGCAATACGATGGCATGCCCCTGATCAGTGCGTTCGGGCTTAACTCTTCCGCGCATGATGTTTATGCACGGCCCGATATTGGCTTCAAAGGCGTTGAATTTGTACGTGGTGGTGCAGCGGTACTTTACGGTGCGGGATCCGTGGCCGGTATTATTAATTATACCAGTAAAACAGGGGATTCCAATCCCGGAAACATTATTAATGTTGAATGGGGCGAACAAGGCAGGCTCAAGACCGATTTTTATAGTGGAGGCCAGTTGGGCGGGGAAGATTCCAATACCTTTTACGCCTTCACCGGCTTTATTCGAACAGATGATGGGCCTATAGACACCGGTCTCGCTACAAGAGGCTATCAATTTAGGGCTAATATCAAACAGAAATTCGAAAATGGCTCTTTCACTATACACGGACAATATATCAATGATAGAGCCCAATTTTTTCTTCCGTTACCGCTAGAAGGTGGATCTCGGGAACGTATTAACGGAAATGACGGAGAACCGGTATCTCAACTATTAAGTGGGGAATTGGCCGAAACCTCGTTTTTGACCCCGGGAGGTGTGTATAAAAGCCCTGTTGAAGATGGTGTTTTTACAAAAGGCGGATACTTGATGGGGGATTTTAAATATAACTTATCGGACCAGCTTACCTTTAAATCAAAAGTTCGCTACGCCGATTATCAGCACAACTTTGCCCTTTATGTAGGAGGAAGCGGAGATAATGGGAACCCTATCACTCTAAATCAATACGTTGAGAGTGTTGCTCCGGGCAATCAAGATTTTACCGCCACTTATCAAGGAGGAGTGGGGAATATCAATGGTTCGGATTTGGTTGTAGACAACCTACATGTAGACCGCTTACGCCCAATGACCGATTATTCAGGGGAAGCATCCTTGACTCTTCGATCCGACAATGGTGTACATAACTTTACCGCAGGTACTTTC
>CALLVX010000137.1 GCA_938010765.1 uncultured Flavobacteriaceae bacterium
ATCTTTAGTTTTATGAACAATCACTTTAGGCAACCCACCGCCGAGGTAAAACAACGCATGCAGCGCATTTTGGAAACCATCCGCGATACTTACTAATTTTGTTTATCTGCCCGCAAAAGCCAAGTGCATTTTTCTTATAGAAATTTCAATCAAATCTATTTTTAAGAAACGGTTTCAAACCGTACCTTCTTTTTAAACAAGACCCTGTTGTTGCAATAGTAACAAAATTCGCCAGTGCCTTGGTCAATAGTTGTAGACTAAAAGAGCACATATTCCGCAAGCCATTACCACATTTATAGCCCCTAACCAATCGGTGAACTACAAATAATTGACGTTCATCTACAAAATATGGGATTTCACAACATTATATTTTAACAAGGTTTTTCTGTCTTTATATTAGCATTTATCTTATAAATATGAATTATCCAAATCAAAATAATCATGCCTACACCATTTTATTTAGCGGGTAACCCCCTTATCGCCGAAGACTATTTTCGCTTACAAGAATCGATTTTTTTAAAGGAGAAGCATGTTGAAAAGAAAGTGCCTTCACCCGCCATAGAAGAGGTTTCAACAGCCGAACTTAGCGAAGACTTACGAGATTTTGTATCAAAATATCTTTTACCCCTAAAACTGAATAGGACCCACTTATTCAATACAAGAAGCATTCCCGACATTTTAAACAATTCGTATACGATGGGGGAAGCGGTCGTGAATTTCAAACAACTAAACGATTATAGAAACATAAATAAGTTTCTTGAAACCGTAAATGAGCGTTTGGCGCCGGGCGGATTATTTATAAACAACATGGAAACCCATCGGGTACGCAAAGACCGTATCCTAAAAAATGTGCCCGCCATTCTACGGTCGCTCTATTATACGTTCGATTTCCTATATCATCGAATAGTGCCCAAACTAAAATTCGTACGTTCTCTTTACTTTAAAAAAACAAAAGGTTATGGGCGGGTTCTAACAAGGGCAGAAGCGATTGGAAGATTATATGCCTGTGGTTTTGAAATCATTGACGAAAAAAAAATAGACGGACGTTTGCATTTTGTAGCAAAAAAAGTAAAAGAACCAAGTTTTGACCGCAACCCAACCTATGGACCTTTGATTTATTTAAGAAGGGTCGGTAAAGGCGGTAAGATCATTAAAGTAGCCAAAGTTAGAACTATGCACCCCTATGCAGAGTACTTACAACAATACGTATTCAATAAAAACAACCTTAAAGAGGGAGGAAAGATCAAGGATGATTTTAGAATATCGAGAATTGGACGTGTCTTCAGAAAGTATTGGATAGATGAGCTTCCTATGATCATCAACGTACTCAAACGAGACCTAAAACTGGTGGGTGTACGCCCTATAAGTACACATTACTTTAGTCTATATCCAGAATCATTGCAGCGTAAACGAACGCAGTTCAAACCTGGCCTGCTTCCTCCATTTTACGCCGATATGCCCAAAACATTGGACGACATTATCCAATCGGAAATGGCCTATCTCAATGCTTATGAAAAACAACCTATACTTACCGATTTCAAATACTTGCTTAAAATTCTTAAAAATATAGTGTTTGGAGGAAATCGTAGTGCTTAAAATTTAGAACGCACAAATAGTGGTTGAACACAATTCAACAAAAAAGTGTACGAGACAGTTTAACTATAGATAAGAAAACAGAATGGAACATGAAGAATATGATAATCAGGAACATTCGATTATCAAAGACTTACTTGAAAAATATGTTTATCATTGGAAGTTATTTTTTGTAATCTTCGTACTGTGCTTTACGGCCGCTTTCTTTTACTTGCGCTACACTCAAAAAACTTATAAGGTCTCTGCCAGTATCCTCATTAAAGTAGAAAAAAATGGTCTATTCTCGGAATTATCGGCATTAGAAGACCTTTCTGTATTTAAAAATGCAAACCAAGAAGTAGAAAACGAAATCGAGATTATAAAATCAAGACCCCTTATGGAAAAAGTGGTCAAGGAACTCAATCTAAATATTCAATACCACACCAAAACGCAATACACAAAACGGATGGTCGAGATTACCGAAGAAATACCCATATCGGTTTCTTTTCTTGATGCTAAACAATACGAAAAAAGTGGCCGCTTTCTTGTATCACTTTTGTCCGATACTGAATTTGAACTGCGCAAAGTAGACGGTTCCTTTATTCAGAATGGGGTAGTTGGGGAACCCTTAGAAAGTGATTTGGGCGATTTTGTACTGCACTTGAACCAACCCTTGAATCCTGAATATATTGGCCAGCAAATTTATGTGACCCTCTTCTCTTTGGTCGATGCCGTAGAGAGCTATAAATCCCGTATTCATGTAGGCATCAATGACCTAAAAACAACGGTGGTACTCTTATCTATGAACTCCCGGTCAAAAAAAAGAGCAAAGAATATCCTTTCGTCACTTATTAAAGAATACAATAGAAATATTATCATTGATAAGAACCAGATTATAGAAAACACCTCTGAGTTTATCAAACAACGATTGAACATCATTAATAGAGAATTGGCCGGACTCGAAAAAAACTTAGAATCCTTTAAAAAGAAAAATAACCTTACCGACCTGCCCACCGAAGCTGCTATCTTTTTACAGAACGAGTCGCAAAACGAGAAAGTAATGTTGGGCAATTCGGTACAACGCGAGTTGGTGGATCTGGTGCTCGACTTTATAAATAATAAAAAAGGAGATTTACTACCGGCCACTTTAGGGTTTGATGACCGTACCGTGGCAGATCTCATCGTAAAATATAATGATGTTGCAGTAGAAAGGAACCGAATAGCACGTAGTTCGGGTGGTAAAAACCCGGTTTTAGTAATACTCAATGAGAAGTTGAAATTACAGGAAGAAAGTCTGCTTCAGAGCCTTGGTAATCTTCAAACCACGCTCGACTCTGAATACGACGGCTACGACCAACGAGATATGAACCTTCACTCGAAGCTGGGAAGTCTTCCTACCAAGGAACGTAAACTACGAGATATTCAACGACAACAGCAAATAAAAGAAACCTTGTTTTTATACCTGCTAGAAAAAAGTGAGGAAGTTGCAATTTC
>CALLVX010000138.1 GCA_938010765.1 uncultured Flavobacteriaceae bacterium
TATTATGTGAATACAGTTGGGCAATATGCTAACGAAGAAGTAATAAAAAAGAACCTTCAGAACCAAGGGAAGTCAAAATATACCGAGTTGCACCGAAATCAACTCAAATTATTTTGATACCCCGACGGCTCTGCCTCGGGGTAGTTCATTGGGAAACTAATATCTGCTGAAACTCCAAAAATATAATCCTGTGACTCTCGAAGAGAACAGGGAAGCTTTCAATTACTCTTTATTGAGAATGAAGAGATTATTGAAATAAACCCTTCCTGGAATGGTACACCATTTTTCTGGACTGTTTATTCTTTGATTATTTTGAAAAAAAGGCTATAATATTTTGGTGTTAACAAGAGAATTAAAAAAGCAAAATCGATAATTGTTTGGATTACAGGTATAAGGTAAGGACTCGAACCTTCTTCAACAATTGACGGTGGCCCAACGATACCGGTAGTAGTAAAATTTCCAAAATGGTCTACAATTGAAATCGCAAGATATACAATAGTAAATGTCCAAGTCATTAATCCACGCCCTTTCACAATGGCCATTGCAAGAGGTAATGCCATTACAGCGGCAAAAATGTCAAGGTAGGCCGGATACATCCATGCTTTTGATTCCGCACCAGTATTAATGTCATCAATCAAGACGAATGCAATAAATCTTGATATTTGGAGCAGTATCCAAACGATCAAACCGATAATGAAGATTTTTTCGTTTCTCGGGTAATCTTTGAATTTAAGTGTAGTGATCATAATATATAAATAATTAGTTACCAAAAGTTACTGTTAATGGTATCTATTAGTAACTATTTGGTGGAATTTGTTGGTGAAATGACAAAAAAAGTAGTTACTTAGTGGTAACAAATGATAGATTATGAACGAAAAGAATCATCAAAATTGCCCATTAACGCAAGCACTTTCTGTGGTGGGTGGGAAATGGAAGCCCGTTATCATTTCGCATTTACGCAAATCACCAAAACGATTTGGTCAGCTTCATGCTTTAATACCAAATATTTCAAGAAAAGTCTTGACATCACAATTACAAGAATTAGTGCGGGATGAATTGTTAACTCGGCATAGTTATGCAGAAACTCCGCCCCGTGTAGAGTATCGTCTTACAGTAAAATCGAAGGAACTTGTACCGATATTTCAATCAATGTCGGAATGGGGAATGTACTTGGTTGAAAATAACATGCAAAAGGATTTAGGGGATGAAAGTAAAAATGGCATCTAAAAAAAGTGTTAGGTACAGAGTGGCTATTTCGGAGTGATGGTGCCACTTTGAGAGATGAAGAAACAAACAATGGCTTTCTAAAGTTATTTAAATAAAAGATATCGATTTTTTTATACTGATTCAAGTATTCGATCTGAAGTGCGAAATGTAGCCAACCAAGTCGCTGTCAACTGGGGTACCGTAAAGCAACTGTACAACGATGCAGGTGTTCTATTAGATTCAATTTATCTTTACGAACATGGCAATGAGATGCATTTTGAAGTGAATACCTTAGCTCCTTTTTTACTTAGTACTATTTTATGGGAACCGAAAGGAAAAAGTTCAAACCTTAAAATTGTTAACCATCTTTTTTTTAGTTTACTATTGCCATTTAAGAAAAAGCAACTCAATGGCAATTAGTAGATGAACATTGAATAGTTGAACTATCTCTATAGTATTAATTAGCTTTAGTAAAAGCTGTCATAAATTATATGACCGAATATCTAGCAAGAATAAACACTATACCTGAAACTACAAATGAAAATAAAAATGCATCATACGAAAAGTCGATAAGCCTAGCACTGTTGACATTTTTTCTTCCTAATAAGAAATTTGCCCTGATCATATTGCCTACTTGTAAATCTTGACTTTTAATAACTTTTTCCATTGCTTTTTCATAATCTGCTAAATTTTCATTGTCCCAAACGTAAAATATGTTCTCTTCTAGATCTGGATGTATTGGTGTAACTTGATTTTTAACTAACTTTCTTAAACCTTTAGTAGATGGTTTTGTAGCCAATATTGCGAATACAAGAGAGGCAGAAAGACCTATTAACAAAACCAAAGATATAATATTTCCACCATCTACATTACTTTCAATCTGTTGATTAAATGCAATGACAGCAGATATAGTAGTTGCGCAAATTCTAATTACAATAGAAGCTTTTCGATCTAATATAGCTACACCGCTAACTTCAAATTTGTTTTGGTTTCTAAAAAAAGTGCTGAGTGCTTTACGCGGCTCGGCAACTGTTCCAAAGGTACCTTGCATATTAAGTTGGTTCAACTCAGCTTTTTCTTTATTTCTTATGGTTTTAAGACTATCGGCATTACTTTTTAAATCAATTCTTTCATTTTGATCACTTTGTAATTCATTCTTAGAAATTGGATTCTCCTCCATATTTATGTTTATTTAAAATTAAAAACCTTGATATGATTTAGACTAAAAAGTAGATTAGTTTTAATCACAAATATCTAATAACAAGACGTAGCTTTGATTGTAAAAAAAGGAAAACAAGTGGTAAAAATAAGCCTATATATTAGTAGTAGTAAATTCTGATGTTAATATTTTAGTTGCTTCTTAAAAAACGCTATGAAATCAGTAAACCCGCCAAACCTGAATATAAGCATCTCCTTAAGTGAAATTTTATTTTGGTAGGTTTAAAAAAAGAAGAAGTTCCTTACACATAGGCAATACCAAAAAAACTGGTTTTAGATTAAATTTTTAACGCTATAGAACGATATAAAAACCAGAATCACTAAAATCATAATCGCTAACTTAGAGTAATCTATACGAATTTAAACACCTTGATTTTTCATTATAGAGATGCTTTTGCTCTCCTATGCTCCTCATCGCTTTTTCCTATTTTCCAATAAGAGCTTATGTACACATTATTTGAATTTACGACGTTCGCATTCTGCTTCAAGTACTCTTTAATTTTTCGTATCGTGTTAAGTTCTCCTGCTACAAAAACATTTGGCAAATTTGGTATGACTATTTTTTTAATTGAATCAAGTTGCTGATCACTTAGTTTTCTAGGTTCTTTATGAATAAGCCAATGGATATTTAATCCCTCTGGCTTACTCATTTTTTGTATATCTTCTTCACTTGTTACTTCTAAAAAAGCTTCGCCTGTAGCCGATTTAGGTAAATTTTCTATTGCAGCTAATGCTGCTGGAAGAGCAGACATATCTGCTGCAAATAAATACCATCCGTCAATAGTTGTATTAATTTTTTTTTGACCGGGTCCCATCATACTTATTTCATCACCAACTTGCGCTTTTACGGCCCAATTTGTAGCTGGCCCAAATGGTTCATGTACAGCAAAATCTACTGTCATTTCTTTCGTTGTATTATCAAAATGACGAATGGTATATGTTCTTACTTTGTTTTTATTTAGGATGCTTTTGGAGAGTGGTGGCACTTTCAATTTTGCATAAAACACATTTTGATCAGAAGAAAGTTGTTTTAAGTCATCACTCTTAAAAACAATTCGCTTCATATTGGGTGTTACATATTCGCTACTCTTGACTGTTAACTTTTTCGTTATTTTTATCATAATAAGTTTTATTTCTATTCTTAGACGAAAAAAGTTAAAAATAATTTCATTTTATTTAGATTAAATATAAATAATTAATTTTCACTGTCATTATAATTCATTTATTACTAGTATTACCGGCTTTTTTTGGATTAAACTATTACATAACAAATCATAAGGCACAACACATTAAAAAAATAGAACCATCTTTTGCACAATCACATAATGGCTCCTCAGAAATTGAGGAAATGTCTTCAAGTACCAGGCGGCGTTACTTTTGATCGTTATTGAATTAACATATTTTGAGTTACTAAATACCGATACCAGAGGGCATAAAAAACCAAACAAGATACCGCTATCAAATTTCCTTTTAAAAAAAAGACATCATACCAAGTGATAAAAGAATACTAACTTAGGCTACCAAAAAACAATACAGGCTTTGTACAAGAAAGATCAAAGCAAAACATAAAGATTTCGGTATATGTACGGTTGCAAGAAAACGCTGGTTTGCTCCTGCGATATCCATTTCTCAAACGCCGGCGAACAAATTAAAAATCAACAGATATGTTAATAACTAAAGATATAAACTTTATCACATTACTTAGAATGAGAGGTAAGTACATGATTTGGCTATTAGTTTTTATGGGGGTTATTGCAACACTTTATTATTTTAAAATATTAACAATAAATATACCATGGCTTCCTTTATCGGTTATAGGAACCGCAGTAGCTTTCTTTGTTGGGTTTAAGAACAACCAAGCCTACGATCGAATGTGGGAAGCACGTAAAACATGGGGCGGAATAATAAATGACAGCAGGACTTGGGGTATGATGGTAGATGGGTACATAACTAATTTATTTGCAGACAAAAAAGAAGGTAGCGAAGAAATTCACGAAATAAAAAAAAGGCTTATTTATCGACATATTGCATGGCTATATTCACATAGAAGCCAGCTGTTAGTTCCAACACCTTGGGAAGACAGTAGCGATGGTAAAAGAACAAAGTCCTTAAAGCCTAAGCGGAAGAAATTTGGAATCGGATTGGTGGATGATGAAATTACTAGAACAGAATTGAAATTATTCTTACCCGAAGCTGAGCATAATCGGTTAATTGCAAATGTCAACACAGCAACTCAAATAATAAATGAGCAGTCTCGCGATTTAAAAAAATTGAGAGAACAAAAAGTAATTGATGATTTTCGTCAAATTGAAATGGGAAATTTACTAAGGAGTTTTTATGAATTGCAAGGTAAAAATGAGCGTATCAAAAAATTTCCAATACCAAGACAGTATGCTCATATGAGTCGGATTTTTGTGGGTGTTTTTGTATTACTACTCCCATTTAGTATGATCCCGGAATTATCAAAATTAGGTGATTGGGCACTATGGATTTCTATTCCTCTAAGTGCCTTGATCGGATGGGTTTATGTGATGATGGAAGTAGTTGGAGACTACACAGCAAATCCATTTCAGGGGTTGATGTATGATATTCCTATGATGTCTTTGTGTCGAACTATAGAAATAGACTTGAAAGAAATGTTGGGAGAAAAAGATTTACCCCCATCCATAGAAGCTAAAAATGGAGTATTAATGTAGTAAATAAAATGCCAACACTAAAAGCATTGAAAAATACAGAATTCTCTCTTATTCGAAGGGTTTGTGTATTTTTAGTACATCAGAAAAATTTAAAATCACTTCATTATCAAGTTTTCAAAGTTCTGCTTTTTGACAGAACAAAAATAAAAAGTTAGTAGGTAATCAAAAAAAAAGTGCTATTTCCTTTTAAAAAGCAAACATCTATTTGCTGCCGTAGCGTTTATATCTAAACCGTTTTAAATCATTAAAAAATAAACTAAAATGAAAGAAAAAGAAGTTATCCGCAATGGAGAAGGTGAGAATTATAACTACTCACAAGACCATTGTTTTGTCAAATTGTCTTCGAACAATACAAATAATGAATTATGTTTTGTTGAAGATACATTAAAACCTAATTTTTTCTTGGCACGACATCACCATAAAATCATGACATAAGTATTTTACATCCTGGAAGGCGAAGTGGGGCTTATTTTTGACGATGAAACTATTACCTGTCTACCTGGAGATACGGTTACTGCTCCTCCCAATGTATGGCATGCCGCAAGCTGTAAAAAAGGTGGCAAGATGTTATCCATATTTAAAAACGGACAGTTTGACCTATATCTAAAGCGGTTGTCCAAAATGTCTGATAGTGATTTTGCAGATGTTGATTTGATGAAATCAACTTCAACAGAATTTGATATATGAAGAGTAAAATACTACACAATGAAACTAGGAACAATGGCACCTTGAACGATGCTATTCTTTTAACCCTACCAAAACACATGAAATGAGGCTATCAAAAGGGTCAAGAATTAGAAAGTACAAAGGAGTGCTATCATGAAAGTATTCGAGATGGTAAAGTATAAGAAACGGTTACAAAATGTATTGGAGACAAATACGCGTAACACGGCACAGGTATAGTTGATGAAATCGAGGGGTTTGTAGTTCTAGGTTGACTGTGCATATAGTCTGGAGTACTAAATATCGTTATGCTGTACTTCGTGGAGATGTTCAGAAACGATGTCGTTCTGTTCTGATCCAAGTCTGCGACGCTGAGGGAGTTCATATTTTGAAGGGAGTAGTGAGTAAAGATTATGTTCATATACATTTAGAGTATCGTCCCTCCCAGGACATCAGTAGTTTGGTTAAGAAGTTGAAAGGGAGGAGTTCCCGAAAACTTCAGCAAGAATTCCCAGAATTGAAGAAGAGATATTGGGGCCGGCATTTTTGGGCGATAGGCTTTGGTTGTTGGAGTACTGGAAATATTACTGATAAAATGGTCAACGAATATTTGGAACATCATCGTAATTCGGGGAACGATACGGATACATTCATACTGGAGTAGTGCTATGTATTGCTAAACTTTAGTTGGATTTAAAAACCTATGGTACTTTAGTCCATAGTGGTTTAGTTCATCTAAGCGGGATGAGAACTTTTAAACATTTTATCTTTTCTATTTCAAAGTACATCTAAAGGATGCGTTTCCAAATACCGTTTCCTACAACCGTTTTGTTGAACTGATGCAAAGTAATGTTTTGCCTTTGACGCTCTATATTAAGACCTGCTTTTTGGGCAAGTGCTCGGGAATATCATTTATAGATTCTACGCCAATACGTGCCTGTAAAAACAAACGCATAAACCAAAATAAGGTGTAAGGGTATTGCCACTACAGATAAGTCCACCATTGGTTGGTTCTATGGCTTTAAGGTGCATATCATCATTAATGATAAAGGCGAATTACTTGATTTTATTATTACCCAGCCAATGTAGATGATAGAACACCCTTAAAAGAAAACAACTTTCTCAAAAAAATATTCGGAAGTTTATATGCTGATAAAGGCTACATATCGAAGGAACTTACAAGGCTGTTGTTCGATGATGGCCTGCATATGGTTAACGGTATCAGGAACAATATGAAAAATGTAATAATGACTATGAAGGATAAAATATTACTTAGATAACGTTCCGTTATTGAAACCGTGAACGACCAACTAAAGTACATTGCTCAGGCCGAACATTCCAGACATAGAAGCTTTGGTAATTTTATAACCAACTTGGTGGATAGCCTTATCACACTTTCCTTCCAAGAAAAGAAACCTTCCATCAAATTCGAAACTACAAATACTAATCAATTAGCTCTTTTTTACTAATCATTAGGTCGAACTCAGGTTATAAAAAAGCCCTGACAATTTTGTCAGGGCTTTTAGATCAACAAGTGACCTGGCTGGGGCTCGAACCCAGGACCCTCTCCTTAAAAGGGAGATGCTCTACCAACTGAGCTACCAGGTCAATAAAATGCTAGCTGAGTTTCCTCCTTTAGCGGCTGCAAATATAATATCAATAATTTATTTAACAAGTCGATTTTACGAGAAATTTAGCTTTTCTTTGAAATTGAAACGAAAAGCACCATTTTAAAAAAAGTAAGCACGTGAAAATCATCTTGTTGGGGTATATGGGAAGTGGTAAATCTACCGTCGGAAAAAAACTCGCCGAACTGCTAAATTTTAAATTTATTGACCTCGATGCGTATATAGAAGCAGCAGAATCACTAAAAATACCGGCGATTTTCGAATTTAAGGGAGAAATCTACTTTCGCAAGAAAGAGTTTTATTATTTAAAGGAGATTTTGCAATCCCCAGAAAATGTAGTTCTTGCTACGGGAGGAGGTACGCCCTGCTATGGCAATAATATGAACGCCATGCTCGAAGCTTCTAGAAATGTCATTTATTTACAAGTTTCGCTAAGCGGACTTGTAAATCGCTTGAGCAAAGAAAAGGAACATCGACCTCTGATCAAAGAGGTACCCAACAATGAACTGTTAGAATTTATAGGAAAACACTTGTTCGAACGCAGTTTCTACTATAATCAGGCTGCACAGATGGTTGCCTGCGACGCCAAGACTCCTGAGGCGATTGCTTTGGAAATACAAACATTGCTAGTCTAAATAGACCATATCGTTCTTAGCTTGGAACTTTACGTGTACATGCTCCTGTAAGGAAGTTGATAAGGAAATTCCCTTATAATCTGCCTTTACAGGGTATTTCTTATGGTTCCGGTTTACGAGTACGGCCGTTTTCAATTGTTTTAAAGGGGTCTTTAAAAAATGGAAGACACCATAGATTAGGGTAGTGCCAGAATTTAGAACATCATCTACCAGTACTACAGATTTATGCGCATACCCCGCTTGGGTCATAGAAGTGGTAACACCACTAGATAAAGGGTCGTTCTTATCCATATGTACTTTGCACAATAAAATATCGGCTTCGGTAATTGTCCTAAGCACCCTTTGTATTTTTTTTGCGAAGTTAAGACCTCCGCCTTCGATACCCGCAATGACGATTTCTCTCTCCTCAACATTGGCCTCGTAAATCTGATACGCGATTCGCCGAATGGTGTGCTGAATTTGTTGGTGCGATAAAATTGTATTATCCATAACAAGAATCGTTTACTCGATAATCGAGATTTATACCTGCCTGCCAGCGGGCAAGTTACTCCGACATCTGCTCGAAAAGTGTTCAGACGGGCTTGTGTCGAAATCAAATGTTCAACTTCTTTTCTATGCCTCGCGGGCTTGCCGCGAAGTGGTTTGCTTCTCAAAGATAAAGAAGCTTTTGTTAAGTACGGTACTTGAGCGAGGTACTTATTCTTCCTCTGAGCTGGCTTGCTGAAAGAAATCGTCATCAGTGTCAAGGTATCCATCTATTTCCCGACGGTCGCGCTTTGTAGGTCGTCCAGTGCCCTTTTTACGATAATAGTCTTTAGAATATTTAAGAAGCTCGTTTTTCTCAAAGGCCTCTTTTGGGGTGGTGTCTTTTCGATAGATATCTACCAGTTTGGCACCCACCCGACTTTCTGGGACGTCTAAAACGGTTAGTTCATAGTTGATTTGATTCTTACGCACCACGATGGTATCCATGGCATAGACATCCCTAGAAGGTTTTACTACTTGCCCGTTCACTTTCACGTGTCCCTTTTTACAAGCGGTAGTGGCTATATTTCTGGTCTTGAAATAGCGGGTACTCCAAAGGTATTTATCAATGCGCATCTACAATCCAAAATCTTTGTTAAGACTCCGACAAAAATAACTGAAAATTGTATCTTGCGCCCCAAAAGTTGCTAATTTCGCACAAATGAAAATAAACCAAGTTTTTCTTGTAATACTGTTGGTAGGCCTAGTTTGGTCCTGCAAAAATGATGATAACGATTCTGATATTGAGGTAATTCCCCCAAGACTTTTGGCTGAGGTCATTGTGGAGGACGATGCGGCCTTGATCGAATACATGCAAACGCATTTTTATAATTATGAGGAGTTTGAGAACCCGCCGGCCGATTTTGATTATCATGTTCGCATTGATACCATTGCCGGGGCAAATGCTGATAAAACCCCTATTTTTGGTAGACCAGAATTAAAAAGTGAAACTGTTACAGTTTCATCGACCGCCTTTGGTCTTGATACGGTAGAAGATGATATTCCACATACATTTTATTATTTAAATGCAAGATCAGGAATCGGTGTAAACCCGACCAGAGTTGATTCGGTCTATGTCAAATATCAAGGATTCGTTTTAGATGGTACGGTATTCGATAGCAACTTGGGCGCTCCTATTTGGTTGGATCTTGAAGGAACATTGACACAATCGAACCCAGGTACGATTCGCGGTTTTAAGAAAGGCCTGCCTAAATTTAAATCGGGAGGTGAAATTACGGTAAACGAGGATGGTACTTTTGATGTAGAGAAGTTCGGTTCCGGTGTTATTTTCTTACCCTCTGGATTGGGTTATTTTAGAGGAACACAACCTGGCGGGGCCTATGAACCACTTGTTTTTACCGTTGAATTATTGGTTGCCAATACAGCCGACCACGATCAGGATGGCGTACCCAGTATCTTAGAAGATTTGAACAATAATGAAAACCTTTTGGATGAAAATACCGATTCGGACGGTTTTCCCAACTATTTAGACAATGATGACGACGGCGATGAAATAGGTACCATAGACGAAATAATTATCAACGAAAACGGCACTATAGAATTCCCTGATACCGATGGTGACGGTATTCCCGACTATTTGGACAGTGATAGTTAAACAAAACGAGCATTTCTTTAAAACGGGAATCTTTTGAAAAGCACCAATAAAAAAGCCCCTGACGTTACAGTCAGGGGCTTTTTTATTGTAGAGGCGTTTTTACAAACGAAGAGAAACCGCAAAGATAATTTGAGAGGGGCGAGAATCTACCCTACCGTCGATTTCCGGGGTGATATTATTGCTTACGAAGTCAGCTTCGTTCTGCGAGAAACCACGTTCGTAGCGAACGTCAAAACCAAGTTTGCCTAGGTTTACGCCAGCTCCAATGTGCAACCCTACCGAGAAATCATTCTCAGCATCATTGATACTAAAATTCTCTAGGTCGTTTTTGAGCATGTATTGAAAAGCGGGTCCCGCAAAAATGTGAACAGGCCCCACAACTTTGACCCCTAATAAAACAGGAAGGTCTAATTTGGAAACGTCGTACGTGTTAGTAAGGTTATTGACCTCATAGCTGCTCGAAGTTCTTGTGTAAATAAGTTCGGGCCGTACGTATAATTTCCCCAGCTCGAGTTTTCCAAAGATCCCGACATGGTAGCCTACTTTTCCGTCAGAACCTTGAACCAGGTTTTCCGCGGCATTCCCAACAGAGGCGATCAAATCTCCATTCTGAGTGTAATTGAGTCCGGCTTTGATTCCGAAACCTGAATCGGTTTGTGCAAATGCGGTAGCGCCCATAAGGGTGCAAACCACCAATAGAAGTGTTTTTTTCATAATGAATGTGTTCTTTAGTGTAGCACTAGCAGCAAGAATGATGCCAGTTACTTTCTCTTAATTACATTCAAAACGGCCTGTGTAATGGCTTTATTGTTTAGGCCATACTTCTCCATTAATTGTTCAGGAGTACCGCTTTCCCCAAAAGTATCGTTGGTAGCCACAAACTCTTGTGGCGTAGGATGCTTTGTAGCAAGCACTCTGGCAATACTTTCACCCAAACCACCGAGGTGATTGTGTTCTTCGGCCGTTACGATGCAACCTGTTTTTTTAACAGACTTTAACACGGCCTCTTCATCTAGGGGTTTAATCGTATGAATGTTGATTACCTCTGCCGAGATACCCTGACTTTCCAAGTTTTCGGCGGCGATCAGCGCTTCCCAAACCAAGTGTCCGGTGGCTACAATTGTCACATCGGTTCCTTCATTTAACATCAGGGCCTTTCCGATTTCGAATTTTTGATCTGCCGGTGTAAAGTTCGCCACCTTTGGGCGCCCAAAACGCAGGTAAACAGGCCCTTCGTACTCCGCAATCGCGATAGTAGCCGCCTTGGTCTGATTGTAGTCACAAGGGTTAATAACGGTCATGCCCGGTAGCATTTTCATAAGGCCGATATCTTCCAATATTTGATGCGTGGCCCCATCTTCCCCTAAGGTAAGCCCGGCATGGGAGGCACAGATTTTTACATTTTTATCGGAGTAGGCGATCGATTGGCGTATCTGATCATAGACCCTTCCTGTAGAAAAGTTGGCAAAGGTACCCGTAAAAGGGATTTTTCCGCCAATCGTGAGTCCGGCTGCGATACCCATCATATTGGCTTCGGCAATTCCTATTTGAAAGAAGCGATCGGGATTCTCTTCAATAAATTGATTTATTTTCAAAGAACCGATCAAATCGGCGCATAAGACGACCACATTCGGGTTGGTTCTCCCTAATTCGGTCATTCCGGCACCATAACCACTTCTTGTATCGTTCTTTCCTTGATCTATGTATTTTTTCATTAGATGTCGTTTTTTGATCAATACCGCTAAATCGGATGACTGACCACTCTTAAAGTTAATTTGTTAGTAGTCACCTAGGGTTTCTGCATTCTGTTCAAGTCCAATGGCCAATTGCTCGTCATTGGGTGCCTTTCCGTGCCAGGCATGGGTGTGCATCATAAAGTCGACCCCGTTCCCCATAATGGTATGTAAGAGTACGCAAATCGGTTTCCCTTTGCCGGTTCTGCTTTTGGCTTCTTTCATACCCTTGACCACTGCTTCCAGATTGTTTCCTTCCTCAATATCCATCACTTCCCAACCGAATGCCTCGAATTTTGCCCGTAGGTCTCCCATGGGCAATACATCATCCGTTGAACCATCGATCTGTTGCCCGTTCAAATCGATTGTTGTGATTAAATTATCTACTTTATTCCCGGCGGCATACATAATCGCCTCCCAGTTTTGCCCTTCCTGTAGCTCCCCATCACCGTGAAGACTATACACCAAATGGGAATCGTTGTTCAATTTCTTAGCCAAAGCGGCTCCGATAGCGACAGACATTCCTTGCCCTAGCGAACCAGAAGCAATGCGCACCCCTGGTAAACCCTCATGGGTGGTAGGGTGGCCCTGTAAACGCGAATTGATCAAGCGAAAGGTATTTAATTCCGCTACAGGAAAATAACCTCTCCTTGCCAGTACGCTGTAAAAAACAGGCGATATATGACCGTTTGATAGAAAGAACAGATCTTCGCCCACCCCGTTCATATCAAAACCGTCTTTTAGGTCCATTACCTCATTGTAGAGGCTTACCAAAAATTCTGTGCATCCCAAAGATCCCCCGGGATGACCAGAATTTACCTTGTGAACCATTCGTATAATGTCGCGACGTGTTTGTCGCGTTAAATCTTCTAATTGCTGTAATGTCGGCATGGATTGTTTTTTACGATGCCCAAAAATAGGGGCAATCTTTTGTGTAGGCAAGGGTAGTTATTACAACTTATTAACTGGGCGAAACACTTTCTTCCAGATTATTGGAATAAAAAGGTGGGTCTGGTGAGGTGGAAAAAAGGAGAGCTGTTTTTTGGAGCGCTAACCTACTAGTTTTTAGGAGGTAGCTTACGACGAATTCCTTCTTTTTTTGTTTGCCGAATTAAGTACTTATTGATAGATCTTGATATAATCGACGACCATGGGACTTTCGATGAAATTCGGGTCAATATCGGGCTCAATCGCAATATTCAATAAGAGATAATAAGGAGCGTCATAGGGCCAGGTATCCGAGTTCCTTACAGAAGGTTGGTATCGAAAATGTTCGACCCCATCAATACCGAAAATCATTTTCTCTTTAGACCATTCGAGTGTATAGTCGTGAAATACAGTCGATACATCATGTACTTTTTGCCCTGCAACATTCTTGACGTTGTGACCATAACTTGAACCGTTGTGCACGGCACTTGAAACATAATCTTGATTCTTGCCCCAATGTTCAAGGATATCGATCTCTCCACAAGAAGGCCACTTGGTCGTTCCAAAACCTTGATTATCCCAATAGGCACCATCTTCGTCAATATTTTTATTGAGCATCCAGATAGCGGGCCAAGTGCCCGTACCCGTCGGAAGTTTTGCACGAATTTCGATTCGACCGTATGTAAAAGCAAATTTTGAATTCAACCTTGCCGCCGTGTATTGTTTGAGCTGTCCTTGATCCTCAAAAGCTTCTTTTTTGGCAACTAAATTCAAATAACCATCTTTTAGGTATGTATTCGTTCCACGATCGGTATAATGCTGCAGCAAACCGCCCCACCAACTGCCACCGGGCGGAAGCATGGTTTGATGAAACCATTTCTCTTGGTCTATTGCGCCTTCACCATCAAACTCATCGGACCATACCAAAGAATCGAATTTTGAATCCAAATCAACTAGGTTACTTTCCTCGGAAACAGCACGCCTGTTTTTTGACAAATCGAAAGTTAGACATGATAGTAAAACGAGTCCGGCGAATGAAAGCATGTACACTTTAAAGGATGTAGTCATAAACAATTACATTTAATAGGCTTTCTGAAATGTTCGTTAAGATGGCTAGCCTTGTCTTGCAAATATAAGGTTCTCGAGGTTTTGTCTAGACAATTTAAACCCTTCTATATTCCCTGCGGTGTTGAAGATGAAATCAATCTTTCCAAAATAACTGTTGTTGGCAAACAGAACAGTTTCTGAATAGAAGTCTAATTCAATAGTTTCATCATTTGGTAGCTTGACATTTAGTCGGTTCTTTATCAATACAATCTCAAAAAGACTGTTGTGTTCCCTACTCTTGTAAATACCGGTAAATTGGCGAAGATCAAAAGCTGAGTTCTTTGCAATTGGTGGGATAACGCGTTTGGCATAGTAGTTAAAATCTACCAATCGTAGATCAAAACCATCCTCATTGAAGGTAATGGTTGAAAATGGCCAAGGCCCTTCAAAGGAATTCGTTCCAATTCTTGGGAGCATGGCTTCGTCTTTGGTTCCAAAAATTTGGATGAATAGATCGCCCTCCTTGACCAGAACGGTATAGTAAGCCCCAGGATTTAACTCGTAGGTACCTTCATGAATAGCAATGTCGACCGATGGAGGTGTTTGTTTGGGGGCATCAATAAATTCTTTTAAGAGTATTTCCAACGCGTTATATACAATATCATAGCCAGAAAATCCGCCTGCATTTGACACGAACACCAGGCTTAGGTTGTGCCGAGGAGCGTGCACAATATAGGAACGGTAGCTTTCTGTTCCACCGCCATGAAATACGATATCAACGCCTTTGTAGTTTTCAAATTGGATTCCCATGCCGTATTCGATCACCCTTCCCGAGTTCAGAACTGTTGGTACCTGCATCTTTGCGAGGTATTTCTGAAACACATTGTTGTGATCCAAAAAGTTTTGCGACCATTTTATTAAATCATCTAAACTTGAATAGACACCTGAAGCACCCATTGTGCTAATTTTTACTGGGTTTTGAACATGTTCCTCGCCTTTCTGGGAATAAGAGTAGGCTCTGTTGTAAACAACTTTGGTATGGTCGCCAACGGCTTGGCTATCGTGCATGTCAAGTTTGGTGAATATTTTTTCTTTTAGTTGTTCTCCAAACGGTTTTTTTCCTACAATTTCAATGATTCGAGAAAGCAATACATATCCGGTGTTGTTGTATTGATAATCATCTCCCGGCCTGAAATTGAATGTTCTTATATTGAATAACATGTGCAAGACTTCTTCATGCGTCATTTGATCCGCTCCTTTGAACTTGGCCAGTTCATCTACATTGGGCAGGCCGTGGGTGTGATTGGTTAATTGTTTGATGGTGATTTTATATGGCAAATCGCCTAATTCAGGGAGATAGGTACGGATATCGTCCTGGAGTGAGAGTTGTCCTTCTTCCGCTAATATCATGACCAATAACGTGGTAAGCTGTTTGGAGTTTGAGGCAATATTGAAAACAGTGTTGCCAGAGAGGGGAACTTGGTATTCCAGGTTTGCCAGGCCAATGGTTTTTTGAAGTAGCACCTCCCCATTTTTGATGACGGCAAAAGCACTACCAGGTATCTTGTTCGTATAGTGTGAGGTAAAAAGGGAATCTACTTGGTTTAGTACTCTGTTACTTGTGTCTTGTGCAGTGATGTCAAAGGACTGGATGATTAAAAATAAAGCAATCGAAATTAGTTGAAGGGTACGTTTCATTTGAATTGAATTTTGTTTGAGTACAAATAAAACGTACGGAGACGGATGAAGGGTTTTAGAAAAGAAAGTCGAACCCTTTTTACTAACAAAAAAAGGTTCGAATAAAAGTTGTACTTTTTTAATGTACTGACTTTCTGTGTTTTGAAGGTGTGAGCGCGGTGTATTTTTTGAAGGCGGTATTGAAGGATGATTTTGAGTTAAAGCCCACATCATACATGATTTGTTGAATGTTTAGGTCCTTATTTTCCAATAATAACTTGGCTTCTTGTATTCTGTAATCATTAATAAAGTCAAAAAAATGCTTCCCCAGTACTTTGTTGATTAGGAATGAAAGTTGCTTTTCGGGAATATTGATTTTCTGAGATAGATGATGCAAGGTCAAAGCTTCCTCCAAATAGGGTTTGTTTGTAACCATATAATCGCATATGCTAGCTATCTCAGCTTGGTATTTTTCTTTTTCCTGAACGACTTTTTTTCCCAAAGGCTTTAGATCTTGGTTGACATTACTGAATAAGTCGGGATTTCGCATGGTCTTGATAACAAACCAACAAATTACCGCTAACCCAAATAAGGAGATCCCTAAATTCAACAGCGGATACTCTTGATACTCATAGAAATTACGGGCAATGGTTCTGAGAACTACAAAAGAATTGCCTATCAGAAAAAGAATAGAGGTGGTCATTAACCAGAGGTAGGTTTTATTCTGCAGGGAATAATTCTCGAGATGCTGCTGTCTGTACTTCCTAAGCGTATAAAAAATGCTAACGATGTATATGTAATATTGTATTTGTGTAAGTATTTCATACAAAAGGAAACCTTGCTTTGATATGCCGGCTGTCGAGAATAGGATCAGAAAACCGAGAAATGGAATCGCGTGAATTACTTGTTTTATGCCGACTTTGAAGTTATGATAACAAATTGCTTTTACATAGAAATAAAATAAGGGCATTTGCAGGAAGACCGATGTGACCCTAAGATAATTCAGTTGCGCATATTCCTTATACAAATCGTCTAAAAACAAGGCAGCGATATCGAGCGAAGTCACTATGAGAAATAGCGCAAAAAAAGTATTGGGCCGTTTATTCTTTGTAGCGGCTGTGAGTAGAAATACTGCAAGTAGAATGAGCAGGAAAACGGTTATCAGACCAATATCATCAACTATATTCATTATTCAAAATGCGGTAACAGCGGGGCTGAGGTTAGTTCGCTCTGGGAAATCTGTAAGATGTGTCAAAGAGAACTAAGTTAATAAAATTATGCTGGATTTTCCAACGGAAAGAGGGTATTTTAGTCCATAGTGGTTTAGTTAGCTTGTTGCCAACGGTGTTGTTGTCTCCTGCCTTTTTAAGCATTGCATTAATCGGCCGACTAATGTTCAATTTCATGAGTGTCCCTAACCTTACTAAATGTCAAGTCCAACAATTTCCAACCAGTTTCTCCCTTTTTATAGATTTCGGTTACTGTAAATTCATTGGAAACGTCGTTCCCTCTTACATGGGCAACCAAGGTTATTCGATTCCAGAGCACGGCAGTATTATCAAAAAGTTCTACTGTAACATCATGAACATCGGCTAGTTTGTACCAAATACTACCAGTTTTAATTATTTCGAGTTCTCTGTCTTTGTTCCAAGTCCCGCTCATATGAACGAATTTTGACCTGTCATCAAAAAGTCTGGCTAGTTCGTCCACATTTTTGTCCGCCATCCATGTCCACTTGTTCTTTGAAAGAGTTTTAATTTCTTCTTCTGCCGTAGAATCCTGTGAGAATGATAGGCTCGAGCAAGCGATAACTAAAATTAATCCGATAACTGATTTTTTCATTTGTATATTTTTTAGGTAGCCTAACGGTTCGGCTAAGGTTCGTTGCTGTGATTCGTCCGCAGGACAATCCAGCCGAGCCTAAAGATAGCTTTTTGCGGGTGATTTCCGTTTGGGAAATCCGCAAGCAATGAATTTTAGCCATTGTGCCTGTTGCACAAGTTAGTCAAAAAACGGGTTTTTGATCTTGCCGATCGGGGAAAGGATCGTAACTTTAAGTATGCAGGGAAAAAAGCAATACGAAGAAAAGCTCTTCAACGACTTCAGGTTGAGCGAGCGTGTACCGGAAGAGAATTTCTACAGGCGTTTGAAAGGGGTGATCGACCTAACACATTGACCCAGTTCATGGGTATGCGCAAGATTGTAAAAGTATTTTTTTCATAATATTTTTTACCTTCTAGACGTAATTATCAAGATTTAGTTGCGTTTAAATTGCTTACAATGGTTGGGCTAAGCGTAGTGCGGAGGCAAGGAAACGTTGAGTTTCCGTCTGATCTGCGAGCCAGAGCTTTTTGTTTTGTAATTATTTTTTCTTTTTAAATTGCCAACTTAGCGCAGTGTTATCACGAATTCCTTATTGAAAATAGAAATCACATGAGTAAATCCAAAAGATTTGGCGGAGTTAGTAAATATACCCAAGCCTTTAAACATAGTACTCTATGCCCTATTTGCTATAGGCATTGTTAGCATTTGTATTTTTCTTCGCTTAGCCAGAAATCCATTCTTTTTCGAATAGAATTAGTTGTAATTCGGTTAGAAAGACAAACATGTCATTTTCCAAATCCTGACAATATCGCTCGTATGATTTTCCTTGTATTGTAGGTTTAAATTCCGACTTGGTTTTAATGATATCATAGTGAGTTATCTTGTCCCTTATCGATTTAACCGAACAGCCCCAAGAATCTTTAGACATTATTTCCCTGAACTTAGACTCAATTTCTCTCGCTTTCTGTGATTCATTTTTTGCGATTATTTTATAAAAATCTTTTGTCCCATCAATTGGCTTAGTATATTCCAGCACTAAACACGACAGTTTTTGGGCAAAATCAATGAATGCTCGAAGTTGCATGATTAAGTTTTCGAAATACATTAAGTCTGTCAGAGATAAATTATTCTGCCATTCCGCTGTATGTTTCTGCAATTCAGATTTGTCTTTTTTCAGGTTGTGCATTTGCCACAGAAATTCAAGATTCGTAGCAACCGATATGAATTTAAAAAGTAATGAATCCGTTTGAGAAACTATTTTCGCTCCTAATTGTTCATTTTGTACTCCGCTGGCATAAGATTCTGCATTTTCATAGAACTTCATACAAGCAAGTCTAGAATCATTTTGGACTTTATTTGAAATTTCGATGAAGTCTGTTTTCATATAAATGCTAACAATTGGCTAAACGTACCATGGTACGTTTATATCTTTTTTAGTAACATTGACCTTCAATTCGTTCATAATCTCAAAACTTAGTGGCGGCCAAGCCCATAGTTAACTTTTTGCCAGCGATTTCTGCTATGGGATGCGGAAGGCGAGGAAAAACGGCGCAATCACAAGTAACTAGCGCTATTGATGACTGTAGTATTTTATTCTTTATAAAGCCTATTGATTTTCGGTTGAATTATCCAGATTCCAATAAAATAGAACCACAAAAGAAAAAATTCACCTATAAAATTTCCAAATTCAACCTCTCTTTGCAATTCTACTGTTTTTATAGTTTTCGCTACAAAATAGATAGTATAGAAAATGCAAAACATTGAAAATAAATGTAATAAAAAGATTACTGCAATAATTGCTCCTGAATTCAGGAAGTCGTTTTGCCCTTTTCCTGAAAAAAATCCACTTAGAAATAACAGTAAGCACAGCATGTAACTGGCAGGAATAAAAAAAAGTATTTTAAATTTTTTGATTTTCATTTTAACCGTGGCAGGTATCTTTTTCTGTAATCGGGTAGCAATTGACCAATACCAAGCGAAGAAAAGAAAACCAAATACAATCATGCTGTAAGGAAAAGGGTCTATTTGATAATACTGTTCATTTATAACTTGGGTAAAACTTTCGTTGTCGAAGTTCGGTTCAGAAACTGATTCTTGAATCGAAGAAAATGTAGAAAGCCAATAAAATTGTACAGCGATGGGTAGTACGATCAGCACTAAAAATAATTGCCAGTGTTTTACTTTTAAAAAGAGGGTAGTCATTTTCTGTTTGCTTTGGAGACATTATAGCTGCCATCTCGATCATCATTTAGGTATGCGGAATCAGGCAAGATTTTCCATTTTCATATCCGGTAGGTTAAAATTAGTTGATTTTAAGGCAGGCAGGCTTGAAGAGCAAGTTATTTTTAAGGTAAAGACGACTTAAATGGGACATAAGACGGATGATACCCAAAATAAGGCGGCAAGGGCCATTGAACTTGAACCTGAACATGTATTTGAGTTTGGCATTTGTGTTTGATTTTTTAACAGATTACCCGACTTGCAACCTTTTGTATTTGTATTTGAGTTTGACATTTGTATTTGAGTTTGAACATGAACGTGCGTTCGTCCTTTCCAAGAATCAAAAAAAGAACTTTATTTTTTTGTTAAGGAACTTCTAGAAAGCAGTTGATTATCTTTGCCCTCATAATTAGAGCCATTGAAATTTACCTTACAGCAATCAGACCCCCTTAGCAAAGCGCGAGCGGGAACCATGGTTACGGATCATGGAACGATCGAGACGCCTATTTTTATGCCCGTAGGCACAGTGGCCTCGGTCAAAGGAGTGCATCAACGAGAACTCAAAGAAGATATTGACCCCGATGTTATCCTCGGGAATACCTACCACCTTTTTTTAAGGCCCAAAACTACCATTCTTAAACAGGCCGGTGGTTTGCACAAATTTATGGGATGGGACCGCAATATTTTGACAGATAGTGGCGGCTACCAAGTATACTCGCTCTCGGCCAACCGAAAGATCAAAGAAGAAGGGGTGAAATTCAAATCTCATATCGATGGATCTACACATATGTTTACCCCGGAGAATGTTATGGAGATCCAGCGGGTGATCGGGGCAGATATTATTATGGCGTTTGACGAGTGTACGCCCTATCCTTGTGATTATAACTATGCCAAACGTTCAATGCATATGACGCATCGTTGGCTCGAACGCTGTATCGCGCATTTAAAGAAAACGCCCTTCGAATATAATTATGAGCAAACTTTTTTCCCCATTGTACAAGGGTCTACCTATACCGATCTACGGAAGCAATCTGCGGAATACATCGCTGGAGTAGGGGCAGAGGGGAATGCCATAGGAGGCCTTTCGGTAGGGGAGCCGGCAGAAGAGATGTATGCGATGGCCGAAGTAGTATGCGACATTTTACCATGGGACAAGCCACGGTATTTGATGGGCGTTGGTACCCCGATCAATATTCTAGAAAATATTGCCTTGGGAGTTGATATGTTCGATTGTGTGATGCCTACACGAAATGCGCGGAATGGGATGTTGTTTACCGCGCATGGTACCATTAACATCAAAAATAAAAAATGGGAAGACGATTTCTCCCAGATCGATGAAATGGGCACCACCTTTGTTGATCGCGAGTATTCGAAGGCTTACCTACGCCATTTATTCGCCGCAAACGAGTATTTGGGAAAACAAATTGCCACGATTCATAACCTCGGATTTTACCTCTGGTTGGTTCGCGAGGCCAGAAAACATATTTTAGCGGGAGATTTTGCCAGTTGGAAATCGATGATGGTCAAACAAATGGATAAACGATTGTAGCCTTGACGATACTAGACAAGTACATTCTAAAGCGTTATTTGATCACATTCGCCGTGATGATCATGCTATTTGTGCCCATAGGAATTATGGCGAATCTAGCGGAGCAGATCGGCAAGATGATCGACAATGAGGCTCCATTAAATGAAATCCTAATTTACTACGGCAATTTTACCCTCTATATAGGAAGCCTTTTGTTTCCGATTTTCCTTTTCCTTTCAATCATCTTTTTTACCTCGAAACTGGCGAGTAACACCGAAATCGTAGCGATTTTAAGTTCAGGTGTTTCCTTTGGCCGTTTTCTACGCCCTTATTTTATTGGAGCATCAATTATAGCGGTAATGATGTTCCTATTGGCAATGTTCATTGTACCAAAGGCCAGTGCTGGGTTCAATGAGTTTAAATACAAATACTTGAAGAGAGGAAAACAAGATCGGGAAACCATTAATATATTCACCCAGTTAAACGCTACCGACTTTATTTACGTAAGCAGTTTTGATCCCAAACGACAAATTGGGTATAACTTCACCTTTGAACGTTTTAACAAAGACAATACGCTCGATTTTAAAATTTCGGCCGCCAATATTCGATGGATAGAGAAAGATACGGCATACAGGCTCACCTCCTATAAAAAGAGAGCTTTACGTGGTGAGAATGAGATAATGGAGACCAAACGACGCCTCGACACGCTATTTAATTTTGATATCAATGACCTTACCCCGGTTTCCTATGCGGCAGAGACCAAAGACCTTTTTCAATTAAATGAGTTTATTGCCGATCAGCAAAAAAAAGGCGCCTCGAACATCAATGCATACAAATTAGTAAAGTATAAACGTTGGGCGCTTCCGGTAAGTGCCTTTATTTTAACGATTATAGCCGTGGCGGTATCTTCCATTAAACGCAGGGGCGGTATGGGAGTGAACCTGGCCTTTGGTATTTTTGTGGCCTTTATTTTCATTTTCTTTGACAAGGTTTTCGGCACCTTGGCAGAACAGGCCGGTTTTTCACCTATTTTGGCCGTTATTATTCCGAATGTAATCTTCGGTATATTGGCATTTTACCTGCTTCAAAATGCAAAACGCTAAGGGCCGCCTCCTTACTAAAAGGCATGATGTTCTCGTTGAGCACAAAGTAATAATACCGATACACATATGACCACTAAGGTACGGGACTATATTCACCTTCATTTTATTGTCTTTATCTGGGGTTTTACCGCGGTACTGGGTAAATTAATTACGATAGACGCGCTGCCGTTGGTATGGTACCGTATGTTGATCGCTTCCGTATTAATAGGGGTATTCGTAGTCTTTCGAAAGTTCCCAACTAAGGTAACTACCAAGACCCTGTATAAACTTTTACTCGCAGGGGGTATTATTGCCTTACATTGGGTAACTTTTTTTGAGGCCATCAAAGTATCTACGGTATCAGTGGCACTGGCAACCATGTCAACAGGGGCCTTTTTTACGGCTATTTTAGAACCTTTTTGGTACAAACGAAAAATGTTGTGGTACGAACTCTTGTTCGGGGGTATCGTTATAATAGGACTGGGAATCATCTTTCGGGTCGAGACCCAATATGCCTACGGCATCGCCCTTGCCTTGTTTTCTGCTTTTTTGGCGGCCATCTTCTCCTTGATCAATGGGCAATTGGTTCAAACGAACAAACCCTCGGTTATTTCCTTGTACGAGTTGTCGGCAGGGGTGGTACTACTTTCGATATACCTCCTGTTTACCGGCAGTTTTACAAGTGAATTCTTTCAGCTCTCACAAAATGACTGGGGCTACATTCTTGTGTTGGCCTCCGTATGTACGGCCTATGCCTTTATCGCATCGGTGAAAGTGATGAAATACCTATCGCCTTATACAGTGATGCTGACCGTTAATCTAGAACCAGTGTATGGTATTGTATTGGCGTTTCTTTTTCTAGGGGAAAGCGAGAAAATGAACCCGATGTTCTACGTTGGTGCTTTTGTTATTTTAGGCACCGTTTTAGCCAACGGTATTATTAAAAATACCGGGAAGTTAAAAAACAGGGATAAGGGTTCTCTATAAAGTTTTATCTTTGCCTCTTTAAAGAACTAAACCTATCTTGAACTATGGAATATTTGGATTTTGAGCTGCCGATCAAAGAACTCGAAGATCAGTTGGATAAGTGCATGATTATTGGGCAGGAGAGCGATGTAGATGTCACCGAAACATGCAAACAAATAGAACAAAAGCTTTCCGAAACCAGAAAGGATATCTATAAGAACCTAAGTGCTTGGCAACGAGTGCAGCTTTCCCGGCACCCGAATCGTCCCTATACGCTAGATTATATTCGTGCCATTTGTGGCGATACCTTCCTTGAACTACACGGTGATCGTAATGTAAAGGATGACAAGGCCATGATCGGGGGCTTAGGGAAAATAGGGGACCAAACCTATATGTTCGTTGGGCAACAAAAAGGCTTCAATACCAAAACACGACAGTACCGTAATTTTGGAATGGCCAATCCCGAAGGGTATCGAAAGGCATTACGCTTAATGAAGTCTGCCGAGAAGTTTGGTATTCCCGTGGTGTGCCTGGTAGATACTCCAGGAGCATATCCGGGAATAGAAGCTGAGGAACGCGGGCAAGGAGAGGCCATTGCACGAAATATTTTAGAGATGACCCGTTTAAAGGTACCCATTATCGTTACCATTATCGGAGAAGGAGCATCGGGCGGTGCTTTGGGTATTGGAGTAGGCGATGTAGTGTTGATGCTAGAAAATACTTGGTATTCTGTAATATCCCCAGAATCTTGCTCGTCCATTCTTTGGAGAAGCTGGGAGTATAAAGAAATAGCCGCAGATGCTTTAAAGCTAACGGCGACCGATATGCGAAAATTGAAACTTATCGATGAGATTGTTCGCGAACCCGAAGGAGGGGCACATGCAAACCGTGATAAGACATTTCAAATCGTAAAAAACAAAATAACGAACCATTTTGAACGTCTTAAAAAGTTATCACCAAAAGAATTGGTGGCGGCTCGTATGAAGAAATATGATGATATGGGTGTTTTTAACGGCTAAAGGGCCTTTATATCAAGATCAGAAAATTCCGGAAACTTTAATTTCCGGAATTTTTTTGTTGTCAACACAAAATCGTAACTTATCAACAGGCCAATTGTGAATGAACTGTTGATATCGCAAGTGGCCTTGGCCATGTTAACTTAAGGTTAATTGTATATTTTCGCTGGTATGGAGAGAACGGATCCGACTATTGCTCGTAAAATCGATAAATCGACGCTCATTAACTTGGAGCGGGGGAAGATTCCACCGCAAGCTGTTGATTTAGAGGAGGTTGTGTTGGGGGCGATGATGATTGATAAAAAAGGAGTCGATGAAGTAATAGATATCCTACATCCCGATGTGTTCTACAAAGACGCCCATCGTTTTATCTACGAAGCTATTTTCAAATTATTTGAAACTTCCGAACCGGTCGATTTATTAACCGTTTCCTCTCAATTACGCAAAGATGGCCGTCTAGACTCCATAGGAGGTGATTTTTACCTTATAAAATTGACTCAAAAAGTAGCTTCTTCAGCACATATTGAGTTTCATGCACGTATTATTCTTCAAAAGTTCATTCAGCGGAGCCTTATAAAAATATCGAACGAAATCATCGAAGAGGCGTATGCGGAAAGTACCGATGTTTTTGATTTGTTAGATGCCGCCGAATCAAAATTGTACGATGTTACCCAAGGAAATTTAAAACGTTCGGCCGAGACAGCGCAAAATTTGGTCATCCAAGCTAAAAAGCGCATTGAGGAAATTGCCAATAAAGAAGGATTAAGTGGGGTACCCTCAGGCTTTGATAAAGTAGATAAGCTTACTTCGGGCTGGCAGCCAAGTGATTTGATTATTATAGCGGCAAGACCTGGTATGGGTAAAACCGCCCTTACCTTGTCTATGGCAAAGAACATGGCGGTGAACTCGGGCATCCCAGTGGCCTTCTTTTCTTGTGAGATGTCTTCAGTACAATTGATAACGCGTCTAATTTCTTCCGAAACGGGGCTTTCTTCCGAGAAGCTACGTACTGGTAAACTAGAAAAGCATGAATGGGAGCAATTGAACGTAAAGGTGAAAGCCCTGGAAAAAGCACCATTGTTTATAGATGATACACCCTCACTCTCCATTTTTGATTTACGTGCAAAGGCACGAAGATTGGCATCGCAGCATGGCATTAAGATGATTATTATAGATTATTTGCAGTTGATGACAGCAGGAGGCACCCAAAAAGGGGGAAATAGAGAACAAGAGATTTCTACCATTTCCCGTAACCTAAAGGCGCTCGCGAAAGAATTAAGTGTACCGGTAATAGCCCTATCACAACTGTCGAGGGCAGTAGAAACAAGAGGGGGCAGTAAACGCCCTTTGCTTTCCGATTTGAGAGAATCCGGGGCAATTGAACAAGATGCCGATATTGTGGCCTTTATTTACCGCCCCGAATATTATAAAATTGATGAATGGGATGATGATGAGCGTTCCCCGACCCAAGGACAAGGAGAATTCATTGTGGCGAAACATCGTAACGGTGGGCTCGAAAGTATTCGCCTAAAGTTCATCGGAAATCTGGGTAAATTCGACAATCTAGATGATTTCGACTCTCCCTTCGAATTTCAATCGAAAATGAATGTCGATGGTGATAATCCCTTCATGACCAAGAACCTTCCCAATGCCAATGAAGCATTTGGAAGCACAATGAACGACCCCCTAAGTCCCGAAGACGATAATGATGTTCCGTTTTAAAAGTTTGTATTATACCATACCCTAACAAAAAGATTGTTTTCGCTTTTATTAGGTATGCCAGGGAACTATTTGCTTGCGTCAAACCTAGATCGTTGTTTCCTTTTACGCATTCTCTTTAGAAAGGTTTAACGCGTTTCCAAATTAAACCCTTCCAATTTTACCCTATCTTTGAGAAGGTTGTACAATGCATCTCTTTCTATGAGAAACTATCTTTTTTCTTTTTTCCTTTTTCTTTTCTCACTTTCGACTTTCGCCTCGTCTATCCTCATACCAATGGATGTAGAGGGGCAAAAAAACCATTTAAAAGCGTATGGGATTACCTATTGGGTATTGACCAAACAGCAGAAGGTACAATGGTTGTTGAATTATAGAGGCGGTTCTTTTTTGTTGCCCGATGGAGAAAGTATTAGAAAAGAATGTCAGATCCGGGGTGTTTCTTTTGAAGTTATATCCGATGCACAGGCACAAGGTATTTTAGACGGTATTAGCAGCCCATCTATGAATCAAGAATCAGTGGTGTTAGAGAAAGCCCCAAAAGTGGCGGTTTATTCTCCTAAAGGGAACCAGCCTTGGGATGATGCGGTTACCATGGTACTTACCTATGCGGAAATTCCCTACGAGACCGTCTATGATGAGGAAGTTTTGGAAGATAAGCTGGTATTGTTCGATTGGCTGCACCTGCACCACGAAGACTTTACGGGCCAATACGGGAAGTTTTATGGAGCATATCGGGCAGCACCTTGGTATATAGAACAGAAACAGAATGCCGAGGCTTTGGCTACCAAGCTCGGTTTTGAAAAGGTTTCTGAGGAAAAAAGGGCAGTGGCATTGAAAATTAGGAATTATGTTATCGGCGGTGGTTTTATGTTCGCAATGTGTTCGGCCACCGATAGTTTTGATATCGCCTTGGCTGCCGATGAGGTAGATATTTGCGAGCCTATGTTCGATGGTGATCCCTCGGATGCCAACTACCAGTCGCGGCTCGATTTTCGAAAAACCTTTGCCTTTAAAGACTTTGTGTTGGAACGTAGTCCCCTTAAATACGAGTTTTCTTCAATAGACATGACCACCAAAAGAGGGAATGTTCCAAAAGAGTCGGACTATTTTTCTCTCATGGATTTCTCTGCCAAATGGGATCCGGTACCGACCATGTTATGTCAAAACCATACCGCTTTGGTCAAAGGTTTTATGGGGCAAACAACCTCTTTTGAAAGGGGAATCGTAAAATCTACGGTCTTGGTCTTAGGAGAGAATAAAATTAATGGAGAGGCGCGCTACATACATGGTATTAAAGGAAAAGGCTTCTTTACCTTTTACGGCGGTCACGATCCGGAAGACTACCAACATAGGGTTGGAGACCCGAAAACCGAACTAGAATTACACCCAACCTCTCCGGGGTATCGACTTATTTTAAATAACGTTCTTTTCCCAGCGGCCCAAAAAAAGAAACAAAAAACATAGTGCAGTTAGTACTAATACTATTTTATTATTTTTTACTACTAGGTAAAAACTATTTTTGTTTTACACTTTTATAAACCTTTACACCTTCAAGCTGAAAATAATTTTAAGGTACGGCTATTGAATCTTCCAAGCTATGAGGTTATATGGTAGCGAAGTACTGCAAGCCGGTAGTCGCAGTATTTCTTTAGAAGTGCTGTTCGTGTTCTATATCTTTTAAGGGTGACAGATGCAGCTTTACGCAGAAGTACTTCTTCTAAATTGTTGATTGAGTAAACAAATTTGAGTTAGGTTGGTTGCTTTGTTGAAAATGGTCGTTCAGTATTGAACTACCATTTTTCTTAAAGGATCATTAAACACCAAGAAGCTGTTCTAAGATACGTTCAACACCAAAATTATCATTGCTGGTCGTTTTGTACTTTGCCGCCTTTTGTACATTTGGATGTGCGTTGGCCATTGCAAAGCTAAAATCGGCCAAAGCAAGCATTTCAAGATCATTATTATAATCTCCGAAGACCATTGTCTCACTAGGACTTACATTGTATAGTTCTTGTACTTTCTGCAATGCATAGCCTTTATGAGCATTGGGGCTAGAGATATCTACCCAGTTTTCACCGGATACCTTTACTTTAAGTTCATTTTCCAGTTGTTTGACAAAAGGATATACAAAGCGTTCGGAACTTTCAAAATGATAAATAGCTATTTTTAAAATTTCACCCTCAAAGTCTTTTAAGTTGTCTAACAATTCATACTCCGTGTAATACTCTTTCAGCTTTTCAACAAATTTGGTGTCGTTTCCCAACAAATGTGCACTGTGTTTGGCACAGAGAACGGGGTGAATACCAGGAATTGTTTTTAAAATTGAAAGCACTTGGTTTTTGTGATCCTGCGATAGGGGAGTTGCAACAAGTTCGTTTTCCCGTTCCATAACAAAGCCACCATTTTCAGCGATAACAACAATATCATTCTTAATAGCATCGAGTTTGTCTACAATGCTATTGTACTGTCTACCGCTAGCCGCTACAAAGGTGATTTCCTGCCGTTTCAGTTCTTGAAACAACTCAAAAAACCGACTGCTTACTTCATGATTGGAATTTAATAAAGTGCCGTCCATATCGCTGACGACCATTTTAACCTGCGAAAAATCCATAGCTGTACAATTGAATGCGCAAAGGTATTTGTTCTTTGTTTGATAGTAGCTCATTTTATAGGTAATTTGGTATTAAATACTACTTAGAATGCAGATGGTTCAAAAGGAGATTCGACTACCCGCGCATAAACGCGGCTTTCATTTAATTACAAAGGAAGTTGAAGGTGCCCTTCCCGAAATAGCAATGATGCATTGTGGGTTGCTCCAAGTTTTTATAAAGCATACTTCGGCCAGCCTTACCATCAATGAAAATGCCGATCCAACGGTTCGCAAAGATTTTGAAAGTCATATAAATAAAATGGTACCGGAAGATGCGCCTTATTACCTGCACAACTATGAAGGGTCTGATGATATGCCAGCCCATATCAAAGCCTCTTTGATGGGGGCATCTGTTCAAATTCCCATTACCAACGGCAGTTTGAACTTGGGTGTTTGGCAAGGAATTTATCTGTGTGAACATCGCAACCGCGCTTCAGGAAGGCACTTGGTAATTACTGCTTTTGGAGCATAAAAAAATCCAGCTTTTTGGCTGGATTTTTATAAGTGAGATAGGTTTAAAATTTATTTTACTTTGTCTATTACGGCCTTGAACGCATCTGGGTGGTTCATGGCCAAATCGGCCAATACCTTCCGGTTCAATTCAATTCCGTTGGCTTTTACCTTCCCCATAAATTGAGAATACGACATACCGTGCATTCTGGCTCCCGCATTAATACGGGTTATCCATAAGGCACGAAAATTTCTCTTTTTGGTCTTACGGTCACGGTAGGCATACAACATTGCTTTTTCCACCGCATTTTTAGCGACTGTCCAAACATTTTTACGTCTTCCAAAGTAACCTTTGGCTTGCTTCATCACCTTTTTTCTTCGGGCTCTAGAAGCTACTGCATTTACTGATCTTGGCATAATTTTTAATTTTTTGTAGCAGGCGGTTAATTCAATTTTGGCGATTAACTCTTTTTTGGCCTGACTCCAGGGTTTCTATTAAATTACCTAAAGGACGATTACTTTAAACGTAATTGCTCTTTAATACTGTTGACATCGGACTCATGAACTAAACCAGAGTGTGTCAACGCAAGCTTACGCTTTTTCGATTTTTTCGTCAAGATGTGACTCTTGAAAGCGTGCTTTCGTTTGATTTTACCACTACCGGTAAGCTTAAATCGCTTCTTGGCACTGGATTTTGTTTTTTGCTTAGGCATTTTTCCTATTTATATTAATCTCACTTATGTATGCTGAACAAGCCCCATAGCGAGACTTGATTCAGTATCTTTTTGTAACAAATGCTACCTTTATTTCTTCGCTTTCGGAGCAATGAACATGGTCATTCGCTTTCCTTCCAATTTTGGCATCTGCTCTACTTTGCCGAGCTCTTCCAATTCCGATGCTAATTTTAATAACAAAATCTCACCCTGGTCTTTATAGACGATCGATCTTCCTTTAAAGAAAACATAAGCCTTTAATTTTGCCCCATCTTTAAGGAACTTTTCGGCGTGTTTTTTCTTAAAATCGTAATCGTGATCATCTGTATTCGGACCAAACCGAATTTCCTTAACAACGACCTTCGAGGCTTTCGCCTTCATTACCTTCTCTCGTTTCTTTTGTTCGTAAAGAAACTTTTTATAGTCGATAATTTTACATACCGGGGGATCTGCCTTCGGAGAAATCTCTACCAAATCCAATCCTTCTTCCTGTGCCTTATCCAACGCTGTGCGAATAGGGTACACACCCACTTCAACATTATCGCCCACAAGACGAACCTGCGGTGCTAAAATTTTCTCATTGATTTTATGAGGGTTTTTATTTTCCCTTCTAGGTTGGGGCCTAAATCTTTTACGTATTGCTATGACCTATACTTTTTAAGTTAAACTTTTAGTGTTTTTAAAACGACTTTAAGGTACTATTTATTTCGGTATTGACCAAGTTCTTAAAATCGTCTAAACTTATAGAACCCAAATCTTCACCACCATGCCTACGAACCGAAATGGTTTCATTGGCTTCTTCATTTTCCCCAACGATCAGCATAAACGGTATTTTGTTCATTTCTGCTTCCCGTATTTTCTTGCCAACAGTTTCATTCCTGTTATCAATGAGGGCGCGAATTTCGTCATTTTCTAAGGAATTTGAAACTTTTTCGGCATATTTTTCATGCTTCTCGCTTACTGATAGAATAATGGCTTGATCAGGAATCAACCATAACGGGAAATTTCCGCCGGTATGTTCCAGCAACAGGGCGATAAAACGTTCCATACTCCCGAAAGGAGCTCTATGGATCATGACCGGTCTGTGCATTTCATTATCACTGCCTTTATAGGTCAACTCAAAACGTTCCGGTAAATTGTAATCTACCTGAATTGTTCCCAGCTGCCAATTACGCCCCAAGGCGTCTTTTACCATAAAATCGAGCTTCGGACCATAGAAGGCGGCTTCACCACTTTCGATCACATAGTCCAACCCCTTTTCGTTGGCCGCATTGATAATGGCATTTTCTGCTTTTTCCCAGTTTTCCACCGATCCTATATATTTTTCGGGCTTGGCAAGGTCACGCACTGATACTTGCGCCTTGAAATTTTCAAAGCCCAATGACCTTAATACATATAAAGATAGGTCGATCACGTTTTTAAATTCCTGGTCTAGTTGGTCGGGGGTACAAAAAATATGAGCGTCGTCTTGCGTGAAACCTCGTACTCTGGTTAGGCCATGTAATTCCCCGCTCTGTTCGTATCGGTATACGGTACCGAACTCGGCATATCTTTTTGGTAACTCACGATAACTAAAGGGTTTGTGTTTGAAAATTTCACAGTGATGTGGGCAATTCATAGGTTTTAAAAAGAACTCTTCATCTTCCTTTGGCGTTTTTATAGGTTGAAAACTATCTTCGCCGTACTTGGCATAATGCCCAGATGTAATATAGAGTTCCTTTTGTCCGATATGGGGACTGATTACCATTTCGTATCCTGCTTTTTTCTGCGCTTTTTTCAAGAATTGCTCCAAACGATCTCGTAGAGCAGCACCTTTAGGAAGCCATAGCGGCAAACCTTGTCCCACTTTTTGCGAAAAGGTAAAGAGCTCCAATTCCTTTCCTAGTTTTCTATGATCTCGTTTTTTTGCTTCCTCGAGCAAGGCAAGATATTCGGTAAGTTCTTTTTGTTTTGGAAAAGAAATACCATAAATACGGGTAAGCATTTTATTGTTCTCATCGCCTTGGTAGTAGGCTCCCGCAACACTTAAGATCTTGATTGCCTTTACAACGCCCGTATTGGGAATATGCCCGCCTCTACAGAGGTCGGTAAAACTAGAATGGTCACAAAAAGTAATGGTGCCATCTTCGAGCTTCTCTATAAGGGCAACTTTGTATTCGTTTTTATCGGTGTAATAAGATAGTGCCTCGGCCTTGCTTACCTCCCGCATTTGAAAGTCGTGCTTGCCACGGGCGATTTCCAACATTTTGTTTTCGATCGTTTTGAAATCTTTGTCAGAAATACTTTCCTCGCCAAGATCTACGTCATAGTAAAAACCATTTTCAACAGCCGGTCCTACCCAGAGCTTCCCATTCGGATATAGTTCTTCAAGTGCTTGTGCCAGAATATGGGCAGAGGAATGCCAGAAGGCAGTTTTGCCTTCGGGGTTATTCCAGGTATATAAGGTCAAAGAGCCGTCTTCCGTTAAAGAGGTGGTCGATTCGACCACGACATCATTAAACTTGGCAGACAAGACATTTCTGGCCAAGCCTTCGCTTATACTTTTGGCTACATCCATAGGGGTGCTCCCGTTGGCATATTCTTTGACGCTTCCGTCTGGTAAAGTAATCTTGATCATTCCCTTTTTCTATTATAAGATGGCAAAGATAAGACCTTGCCGCGATAGGCACAATAAACTTCTATATATTGTACGGTAAGGAATGTATTATCCATGTAGGGAGAGACAATTCTTCAGACTTTTTCTACTTCTTTTACGCCTTTATACTATATTTAATTCAAATAACCACCCACCACAATGAGCAACGACCCTTCGCACAAGAAATTCAAGAAATGGCTCGATATACTGCAGCAAGAGAGCTGGCAACTAGAGCTGATTATTTCTGGGTTTGCCATCTATGGGCTCTTTTTAATTATCGACCCCATCCGTATTGAAGTAATAGAAACCCAAATAAACGAGAATAGGTATGCCGAGGTTTTTTGGAAAGCGTTGTTTATTTCTTGGTTTATTTTGGCAACCAATCTTTTGGCTCATGTCGTGCTGAGGGGGCTTTGGATAGGGGCGATTGGACTCCGCTATGTCTCTGGGGATATCGATTATGATGCCCTGAATTATACGCCCAAGTTTAAAGAGCATTTAAAGAAAAGGGTTGGTTCGTTCGATAATTATGTGGCCAAATTAGAAAAGTATTGCAGCGTTATTTTTGCGATTACTTTTTTATTGGTGTTTTATTTATTGGGAACAGCTATTATAATTTTTATAATCAACGCCATAGGTAGTTGGATGGATGAGCCGGATATGGGAAATTATCGGGATTGGATAGGGGTGCCGCTGATCCTGTTCCTTGTGGCGGGTTCAATACTTACGTTTATTGATTTTATATCACAAGGATGGCTAAAGAAACGAAAGTGGACTGCACGTATCTACTATCCCTTTTATTGGGTCTTTAAGTACTTGACATTGTCATTTTTGTACCGCCCAATGGTGTATAATTTTCTGGATACCCGTTTCGGGAAACGCTTAAGTTGGGTAATTGTACCGTTGTATATAGGTATAGCAATTCTTGCAGGAGTGCGTTTTAGTACCTCTAATTATATAGATAATACATTAAGCTCCTCCGAAAAAGTTGCAGACGCTAATACCTATGAGGAGTATCTGATAGCGCCTACAGATTATATTAAGCTAGCGTCGATTCCCTCAAAAGTAATCTCAGATAATTATCTACCACTTTTTATTGTCTATGGCAGTACGGTGGAGGATGATGTATTCTACTTTAATGAAAAGCTAAAACCTGAGGATGATAAGAGAGGATTGTACAGTCCCTTTTCCTCGGGAACCGTTGGATGGAAAAAGAAAAACGAATTATTGGAAGAGTATATAGCAACCTTAGAGGAAATGTATCGGTTGAAAATAGACACCACCCTATACACTTCTGATTTTGTTTTAACAAAGAACTTACGGGATCAAAAAGGCTATGAAACCGTTTTAGATTTGCAAAACCTACCTAGGGGTAAGCATTTGGTAGAGGTGAGTCGAAAAGATCAGATTCGCGATAGTGTCTACTATCGAACAATTATCAAGATTCCTTTTTGGTATTATCCCTAATCGGAAAGCCCGTTGGGCCAGGCATGGTCAGCAGGGTCCACTGAGTTGATGAAAAGGATGGTGATACGGTATGGTATCTATCTCCCTTTCCCATGCTGTGGGTAGGTGTCCATTTCTGACGTTCTAGCCCTTTTTTATGACCAAATCTTGTTTTTTCGGGCCCGACCCTAATTCTTATCCTAAAGCATTGGTAACAAACGAGGCTATGCCTCTCAAAAAAAACCTTGCCCGGTCATAACCTGTCCGAACCATACGTGAGTCATCCAGAACTCGAATAGGATGGGAAGGCTAAAATATCCGTTCCAAAATGGCAATGCAAAACGGATTTAAAGAAATAAATTAGAACAAAAAACGGGAGTCACAACTTTATAGGGTATAGGATAAATCTTATTAAAAAAGTGCGTTTGAAATCCTCATATTTCAATCAAAAAAAACGGGAATAGATTACAAATGTCTGTTTTTCAGTTAAATATATACCTTTTATCAACCTTTTTTGGGTTGGCATTAACCTTTTGCTAACCTGCATTTTACAAAGAAAAACTTTAAAAACATTGAATTTTACAAAACGAATTTTGAAGAAGACAGGGCGATCAACACTATTGTAGCAGCGGCATTAGATACATACTTTGCTATTTGTTCTTTTCCTGAGAAAAAGGTTTGCTAAAATTATAAACCCAAAAAATGAAAACATTAGAAAAATTATCATCAGGCAAAACATGCTTTAGGTATAGGATGCCACTGCTATTATTGATGCTCTTATTTATGGCATCCTCCGTGCTTGCGGTAGAAACAGTATACGTGGATTTAAACAGTCCAACAGACGGGCAAGGAAGCTCGGCCAACCCTTACAACAATGTGGGTTCTGCCGTATGGGTAACCAATGAACTCTACTCCGAAACCTCGGTGGTCATTTATGTAAGGGGTACCACCCAAGGCCCCATTTTCATGACCTTTAATGAACGAAAGGATTCTACGACGATCAGCGTTCAGGCTTGGCCTGGCCATAGCTTTGTTATCAATAATAACAATGCTACCGAGGGTACGAATGTAGGAATTAGTATAGTCCTTAATAAATTTGCTGAGTTTACCTTGAGCGGCGTTACCGTAACGGGAGGTTATTATGAAAATTATGGGATTTTAATAGATGTTAAAAACCGGAATCAGCCTACAGTTGTCGTAGAAAATTGCAATTTCAGTAACATATCATGGACCACCAATGCGGCCATAGCAGACTCTCCACCCAACTATGATAGTTATTTGTACCCCCTTTACCTGATAGACGAGGCCACGCAAGGTTTTGGTCTGAATAATAATACTTTTACCAATGTTGCTGTGGGATATGGGCATTTAATAGGGCGCGCTAGTCGTGATGGCTCGGGTTTTTCAAATTCGTATATCTCTCTTGAAACTACGGGTTTTTATAACGGTAATACTGCTACGGGCACTATTCTTCCTTTCAGTGCGGCAACGGCCACCGAGTTTTATGTAGATGGCAGCGTAGCTGCGGGCGAATCGGGATTAGGCGGCAATGGCTCTAAATCCAATCCATGGAAATACCTCACCTCGGGAAACTTTGGTGCTATTTTTAAAGATTGGTCTACCGATCCTGCGACCCCAATAGAGAAAGATGTTACCGTCTATTTTGAGGCAGGCACCCATATGCTACAAAATGCTATTTATATGGAGGGGATAACTTCTGGGAGTTCCCTAACCCTAAAACCGGCCCCTGGCGCCGAAGGGCAAGTTATTTTAGATGGATCGGGCATAGCAGGCCAATGGGAAAGTATCATTGCCTGTAACAATTGCAACAATGTAACCATACAAGGCTTAAAATTAAAAAACCTCACCTGTGATCAGTCCTACGATATGGATACGCGCTTTGGAATTATATTTAATGGTTCCGGTAACAATATCAATATTTTAGATAATGAAGTTTCCGATATGCATTGGTCTAATAATGCGACCGATAAATTGAATCCAAAACCTACCAACAACCTAGGGGCTATACAAGTAATCGGAACCCAATCTACTCCTATTACTAATGTGCTGATCAATGGCAATAATGTACACGATATTACCCCGGGATGGACCGAAGCAATTACTGTAAATGGTAATGTCGATGGGTTTACCATCTCCAATAATACGGTAACCAATATTGCGAATATCGGTATTGTGGCAGCTGGTAACTACGCATGGGTGCCTGAACAAGCGGGCGCTACGGTAACAGCAGCAAACAATTATAGTAAAAATGGTACGATATCGGGAAATTCGGCCACCTATTGTATATCACCTATTGCGATTTCCGCTGGTATCTATGTGGATGGTGCGCAAAATATAACGGTCACCAATAATACTTCCTCTTTTAATGGTACTGGGGTTTCCATAGGACATGAGCAACATGATGGCACTAGTGGTGGGCATACAGTAAGCGGGAATACCTTTATTTCTAATATTGATGCGGGTATGTATATAGGGAGCACCAATACGACCTCCATGGTTGAAAATGTAGAAATTTCAGGAAATATATGTACTAATAACTATAACGATGATGCCGGCATGCTTGCCAAAGCCAATGGAAGTTATGGTGGTGGAGAAAAATCTGGCGAAGTAAAAATATATCGAATAACAGATTTAAATTTTAGTGATAATACGGTGACATCACAATCAGATGTTGTGATGGTTAAGGATTTTTATGGCCTTCATGTAGGCAACCATACCTATAACAATAATACGTATACAACCGCTAGTAATAATCCCAATACGGCACAGTTTATCTATGCGGATTCGGGCAATACCGCTTCTTGGACACCCCTTAGTTTCTGTCAGCATCAGGGCGAGGGCTTTGATGTGAATTCTACATTGGGGTCAGGGGATTGCGATGCGAACCCTGTAGGTGGCATTTATAACACTTCCGAGATAACGATAACGGAACTTAGCCCTATGACTTCCCATGAAATCATAGAACTATCCACAGAAAACTCGGAAGTTGAAATTGATGAGTATCATACATTGACCGAGCTACATCCCGATTTAACGAATAAGGGCTATTCCATAGTCCATGCGTTAGATGATTATAAGGTGGAGTCTTCAACAGATGAGATTCATTTTTTGGCACCCGCGTCATATGGTACCGATGGTTTCCCTGCTACCCACCCGGTACATGGTTTTACGAATGTAGAAGTAGTGTTACAACGTGCGGCTAGTGTTTATGTATACGATGGCAATACGACCGAAGTACAGGTGTATGACCTTTATAAACGGGGTAATTTTACGGAAGTGGCTTTGGAAGTCCCTACTAAATCCCATGATTCCGGGGATACATTACATGATCACAATGATTTTATCATATTGTCCCATAGGGTAAGCAGCTATTTTTGGCAAACCGTAGACACTGTAAATGTCTATTTAGATGAGGCATTTGGTTTAACGGAGCATGCCATAAAATTGTACGAAGATGTTAGTCATCAATGGAGCTGTTCGGCGAGAGCACTTAAAAGAAAAGATCTTCTAATACTTTCAGAATGCCTTATGGATCAAAGTATTCAAAACTATTCTGTGCAAGTCGTACTAAAGGCGGGGAATAGATTTGTGCTGGAATTACCTTCGTGGGCGATAGATGATATAAAAGAATTACTACCATGGTATACTTTTGTTAAGAAATTAAAAGACCCTATTGCTAACTGTGTAGGTAATTTTGTTGACGATAGTGGTAATGGTGGGCCCGATGGAGATACCGCATGTACTACTTCATATGTAAGGGAATTGGTCGTTATCGGTGTTATGGGCAGGAGCATGATGGAGGCAAATTTCATTGACCCGGATACAGAAGTGATTTTTGATTTGGATTTTTCCACTTACTTTCCGGCGGCGGCGGGCCTTTTAGCGGCCGGGATGGTGGTTCATGGTTTAACAAGTGGTGGTGGTACTACCGAAGGATGCAGTGCTGCCCTAGTGGAAAATACAGAAATCGCTTCTCCGGTATTCGTTGGTGGAGATGCAAACCCCGATGTTTATAAGTATCCCAATGATCCTGTTTCGGGGGAGCTAAAAGACATAATGACCGCTCGCCCCTATGTTGTTTCAGTTTCTACTGCGGAGTCCTCTTATATTCTACCGTTATTATCATCCGTATCCAATGAAAATGCTACTACTAATATCGTATGGGAAAATGATGAATCGAGCTCGCTTTGTAGAATGGTAGTAAAAGAGACAAATACCTCCAATGACAATAGTTCCCTTCCTATGATAATTGGAATTCAATCCTATGATTTACAGACCTATTTGAATAGAGGGTGGAGTTTAGTCAAAAATAATGCCGAGCGAACGGTTTCGATTGAAAGTCCGCTTTCAGATGATACTACGCTTCTTTTAATGGAGTATGTTACGGGAATAACCAATCCTTTTATAGAAGGCATTGGAGCAGGTGTTCATGTCTGGGGAACAGAAAACCTTAGGACCTATGTAAATATGACCGATGTAACTTCAGATCCATGGACTATAAATTCAACGGGAAAACATGCAATCGGTACGGGCGATAGTGCAATATTCGAGAATAACAGCGCTACTATGCCGAACGATTTTAATATACATAGCGATTCGAACGCACGGTTATATCCCAATCCAGTAAAAGATAAGATAATTATTGAACTCGAAAATAATAAATCTGCACAAATAGAGATTTATAACCTTCAGGGGGTTAAAATAAAGGAATTGCCGTATGGGCAAGGGGACACCAATGGGGTGGAGGTGAATCTAAGTGCCTATCAAACGGGGCTTTATTTTGTTAGAATAGTAACCGATGGCAATACCTATGTTCAAAAAATACTAAAAGAATAAGAAACGAACCTAATACCAGTTAGTTTTTAACATAAACAATCGTATCATGAAAAACTTCATACAGCATATATGCAAAAAGAATAGAACTTTTATAGTACTATTTTTATTAGCAGTTTCGGTCAATGGCCAATTGCAGTTCGCTAATTTGGAAGAACAGCGGTTAAATCTGGAAGGGGCTATGAAATCGTACTTCTTAAACTTTGACAATCAAAGTTTTACCATAGCTGCGATGCAAATCCCTAACTCCAACGTTTTTTTAATAGCCTCCAGTAGCCCCAATATCGATGCCAATCAACTCTATCCTTCCATGGTAAAAGAGGTGTTGACCACTTTTGGTTTTCAAGACCCATGGAATCGTACAGGTGATTCGAACGAACCTATGGAAATCATATTTGTGACCGCTTCCTCTCAGTCGACGGTAGGGTTTGTTGATTATATAGGAGCGGAGCCAGGGGTTTCTGAAGGGTTTAATATTATAAAGCTACCTTCAAGAGCGGGCGTTCATCTGCACGCAGAGATGGCTATAATATCGGCTTTGGAGGTGTATTACAATGACATAGGTGCGAACGTAAATAATACGTTGATCGAAAGGAGGCCTAATTTTGTAATACAATCTTCAAGAGAATTTTGTCCACGTTGTTACGGGTATTTGCTTGCGAATACCTTTCATGTGCCTGCGTTAAATTTGATAAATGTTCAAGGGGATGATTTTGCCTCGACTATAAGTTGGTCTCCGCCCAATTATAATATTGGTGGTTTAGGTCAAGATCTCCAAGGATATTGGCCTGCAATAATGAGAGCATGGACCAATACTTATGTGGGCAATTTTGGCGCTTTTCTCACAGGTAATAATACACTATTGCACACGATTAATAATGTTACTCCGCTACCTATAAATCGGGGTGCTACTCAGTTGTATTAGTAGGATAGGTGTAGGTTTCTCAATAACACACTACCTCACGGGTATCAAAACAGAAGCGTTCCCTGTCGAATAGATTTGGTCCAAATAGGCTTTAAACGATAGGTCCGCGGGAATACCCATTTTCTTTTTTAGCCTGCTTCTTGTTACTTTGACCGTATTTGGGGTTACATTGAGCATAGAGGCGGTTTCTTTGAGGGATAAATTCAATTTGGTAAGCAAACAGTATCTGATTTCGGTATTGGAAAGTTCTGGATGCTTATATTTAAGTTCAATCGTCAAGCTAGGATATTGGGATTCAATTCTATCGGTCACCAATGATATATCCGATGAGGATGCGAGCAGGTTTTTAACCGTTTTATTAACTTGCCTTAGCGCAGGGTTCGTATCCTTTACGGCTTCTAAGGAAGTCTTTATGGTATTGAGCAAGGCTACTTTTTGAGAAATGGCAATCGCCGACGCATCCAATTCATTATCCCGTAATCGAATCTGCTCTTCCAGTAATTGTTTTTCGCTAGATTTCAGGTCAGAAATTATTTGTTTATTCTTCTTGTATTTGTATATAAGATAAATGCATACTAAACTGATCATTAGAATAAGCAACAATCCAATAATCGCCATTTTTTGTTTCTCATTTCTTTCTACCATCCATTTGTTTTCAGCAACGAGTTCCTTGTTCTCATATTCCCGTTCGATCAACTGGCGCTGTTTATCTACGGTCTTGATATAATACTTGTTTTTTTCAAGAGCAACACTATCCAATAAGGCGACATACGCTTGGTAAGTGTCGATTTTTTTTTCCGGGATATTCTGTTTCTGGTAGAGTTTAATAAAATTGGCGTATATTTCTTTTAAAGATTCAAAATGCGCATTTCCCTCCATTCCTTTGTTTAAATATTCTTCCGCTTTTTCATAATCCTTTAAACCTAAATAGTAACTCCCGATATTTCCATACCTAAGATTGGCATTTCGGTAATTCCCTAAACTATCCGATAAACTTTTGCCCTTAAGGGCATATTCCAACGCCTTGTTAAATTCCTTTTTTCCTGAATAATAAAGACCCAAATTGGTGTATAAGGAGGAGAGTACCGCTGTATTATCCATTTCATGGGCAATAGTAATCCCTTTAGTCAGGGAGAGTATAGCTTCATTGTAGTTTTCCTTCGCATTATAGCATAAAGACAATGTATTATACCCTCCAACTTTAATCATAGGATTTTTAACAGAGGAATCACCTAGGACTTCCCTCATCAAAACAATGCTTTTATCAAAATCCCTGAGTTTCATATAACAAGTTCCTAAATTCATTTTGCAGGAAATCGCCTTATTATTATTACCAGCGGCCAGAAACAATTCGTAAGCCTTATTAAAATAATCGATAGCCATGTTCATAAGGCCTAGATCTGTCATTAAAATGCCTTTATCTCGGTATACATCTTCAATAGTTTTATAAGTCATTTTATAGGTGTGATATAGATATTCCGTAGTATTAAAATAATACAGGGAGCTATCCTTTTCGGCTTTTACAAAATGGTATAATCCTAATTTATGTGAAACATCGTATTGTGCCGAAAAGTCCTGAAGCGTTTTGGAACGTTTCAAAAGTTGGAGCAGCAATACTGGGTTTTCTCCCTTGAAACCTGTTGTGTCAATAGTGCTTTTTAACTGTTCTTTAGTAAGAGAGGAAATATCTAATTGTTGGCTATGCAATGTAATAGTATACAATAAAGTCAACACAAGACACACTTGCATTACTGAACGTTGAGTGGGTATTAAAATCATTGAACTGAGGCTTGAATATGTTGTAAAAGAAGTAAGGGGGACATTTATATAAAAATCAAAGTAAGTAATTTTTAGACTATTTCATAATTTCAAATGGTATTATATGTGATATCGCCTACATATTTAATGTTACTCACCTACAAAAAAATGAGCAGTAAACTTCGTTTTTAAAAAGTATATGACTAATCAATGTTTTTGACGCTGGCAATAATTAAGTGATAGGAACTAGAGTCTTTAATACCTTCATTTTATTGTTGATTGAATTAGATATTTAGCAAAGTTTTGCGCTGTTTCTTCGGTTTTGGACTGTCCCGATATTTTCTGTTTCACTTTTGTTTTTCGAATGGCCCTTTCGGACCTGATGTTGTTTGAGAGGGCGGCTTCTATCAGGAGGTGAGTACATATATTTTAAAAGGTTCAAGACAGGGGGTATGGCAGAAAATCTGCTTATACGCGAAATTATTAGCTATGAACTGTAATGGTATAGATTGGTAGTAGGACAACATCAAAGAGCCAGTTGAAGAATTGTAAGTTGATATACAACGAATCTACAAGAAGCATGTTAAATAAGTTAGTAAAGGTCGGTAGTTAAGTGTATATTAAGTTGTTCTTGGGGCGAATGTATTTTAACTGGTAGTATTTAAAAAACCTTTTGAGCAGGCGGGGCATTTGATTGTGATTGTTTAAAGCCACTTCGAGGCGTTTGTTGAAATCTAGTTGTTTTCTTTTGCGTAGCCTTGGGTTGGGGTGATGTTTTTTTGTGTTTTTTCTTTGGTCGAATAAATAATTTGGGTTATTTTTAATGCCCTTTTGAAAAATAATATGCTTGCTAATATGCTTGCTTTTAGCATGTTGAAATAAGGGTGTCAAAATATTTTAAAAAAGATTTGAAATTTTATTTTTTATTTAAAAAACCCTCTTATATTTGCACCCGCTTTGAGGCTGAGGGATTAGATGTATAGAGAAAGCGAAAGTTGATTGACCGTTATAGAACGGGAGATATTAAGAAGTTCATTGGAATATTGTAAAGACAACAAAGTACGGCGGAT
>CALLVX010000139.1 GCA_938010765.1 uncultured Flavobacteriaceae bacterium
ATTGGAAACAAGGATTAAAGTATAGTACAAATCGAAGCAAATTATAGTATCATGGAGCAAGAAATCATCTTAAAAAAAGACCGACAAGCCCTTTCATTCCTAAAACCAATAGTGGCAAAGCTCGTGCCCAAGATAAATAAGGGAACCCTATTTGGTTCCCTAAAAAAGACAGGGATTACCCTGCTCTCTATCTTGTTGTTCATTGGTCTTTGGCATTGGGGCGCCAAGGCTCTTTACAATGTTGAAGCGGACTTCAAAATCGAGAAGGCCATGACCGAAAGAGGTGCGGAGGCAGCAGCGGCCGAGCGTGCTTGTATTGCCTCTGGAGAAAGCAGCTGTCAACCGAACACCTTACCGTCCCCTTCTCAAGTTTGGGCTTCCTTACAGTCGCTCATTGCAGACCATCAGATCATTAAGGCAGACAAGGCGGCCTTCGTAGAAAAAATGGCTGTGACCAATGAAAATCTGATCTCAAAAGGAAGAGACCCCATCGTTTATACCGGTAGAGCCTCTTTTGTTGATATTGTTCTTACCAGTATCCGAACCGTATTTGCCGGGTTTTTATTAGCCTTGCTCATCGCAGTTCCCATTGGGATCATCATTGGCCTAAGCGCACCCTTGCGCAGCGCTTTCAACTGGTTTATTCAAGTGTTCAAACCCGTATCACCGGTAGTTTGGTACCTACTCGTTTTCATGATCGTAAAAACCCTTTACATTGGTGACAGCACAGACAACGCCTTCGTCATTTCTTTTATAAGTGTTGGTTTGTGCGCCATGTGGGCCACCTTGGTGAACACTGCCATGGGAGTATCCTCAGTTGACAAAGACTACATCAATGTCGCCAAGGTATTGAAATTGGGAACCTTCCAAAAGGTTTTTAAGGTGATACTCCCTTCTTCGTTGCCCTTGATTTTCACAGGTTTGCGCATTACCCTTTCCGTCGCATGGATGGTATTGATCGCAATCGAACTGTTGGCCCAAAGCCAAGGATTGGGATTGTTCGTTTGGGAAGAATTTCAGAATGGGGCCAATGATTCGAACTCCAAAATCATCGTGGCCATGTTCGTTATCGGTATCATCGGTTTCTTGCTGGATCGCTTGATGCTGACCGTACAGAACATGGTATCGTTCAACAAAAACGAAGGGGTTTAAAAAGATCTGAGAACGCGCAGTTTTTAATGAAGTAAACTACTTCTGGGCTAGCCTACGAGGCATTAAAAGGAAGTTTAACATTGATTTCGACACAAGCCTGTCTGAACACTTGTCTTACAGGCGTCGGAGCATTGTAAATCTCGATTATCGAGTAATGACGGATTCAAAGTCCGTCCAAAATAAAATAAAATGGCATATCTAGAGCTTAAAAATGTTTGTAAAACCTATGGTGAAGGTGCCGATAGTACCGACGTATTATCAGACATCAACCTCACCATAGAAGAAGGAGAGTTCGTAGCGATTGTCGGGTTTACCGGTAGCGGTAAGACCACCTTGGTCAACCTGATCAACGGTCTTCTGGAACCCACAAGTGGTACGGTGCTCTTTAAAGGGGAACCTGTGGTAGACACCAGCCATGAACGCGGGGTCATCTTTCAAAATTATTCGCTCTTGCCCTGGCTCACGGTAGGTCAAAATGTGTATATGGCAGTAAAGGAAGCCTTCCCAAAGGTGAAAAAAAATGAATTGCGCGAACGCGTAAGGGAATATGTAGAAATGGTAAACCTTAGTCCGGCCATCAACAAACGACCCAAAGAACTCTCTGGCGGAATGCGGCAGCGCGTTGCCGTCGCACGTGCCTTGGCAATGGACCCTGAAATGATCATTATGGACGAACCCTTAGGAGCTTTGGACGCATTGACCCGTGGCAATCTGCAAGATGAGATTCTCAACATTTGGAGCAAAGACAAACGAACCGCTTTGCTTATTACCAATGATGTTGACGAAGGTATTTATATGGCTGATCGGATCATTCCGTTAAAACCCGGACCCAATGCCACCCTAGGCCCTGAATTTATAATCGATATCGAAAGACCCAGGGACAAAACCGCACTGAACGACAACGCGAGCTACAAAAAAACACGAAACGCCATTATTGAATACCTAATGGATATCGGTGAGGAACGAAAATCGGTCACCCAGACCGAATATATATTGCCAGAGCTAACCCCGCGAAGCTTTGTCGCCTAACATTCAAAGAAAACAAGATGCAGACAACAACGATAGCGAGCAAAACAGGCACTTCGGAAAATGGTATTTTTTACCCTTCCAAAGTGATGTTGGACCTCGCCAAACTAAAAAAAGTCTACCCTACGCCCAAAGGGGATTATGTAGTATTGGAAGACTTGAACCTTCAGATCATGAAGGAGGAATTTGTAACGATCATCGGTCATTCCGGTTGTGGAAAGACTACCATGCTATCAATGATTGCGGGCTTGAATCCAATATCTGGTGGCAATATCGCAGTCTTGGGCAATCCCGTAAAAGGACCGGGGCCCGACAGAGGGGTTATTTTTCAATCCCCAAGCCTAATGCCTTGGATGACGGCATTACAGAATGTGTTATTGGGCGTAAACCAAGTCTTTTCCCATGCCACCAAAACACAGCGGAGAGATATTGCCAAATACTACCTGCACAAGGTGGGTTTGGATGGGGCATTTGATAAAAAGGCCTCTGAACTATCACAGGGAATGCAACAGCGTGTGGGTATTGCTAGGGCATTCGCCCTTAAACCCAAGGTACTCCTATTGGATGAGCCCTTTGGAATGCTCGATTCCCTTACACGAGGGGAGTTACAAGACATTCTAATTGAAATTTGGAACAAAGAGAAAATCACCGCCGTCATGATTACGCATGATGTTGATGAGGCCATTTTCCTTGCCGATCGTGTGGTGATGATGACCAGCGGCCCCAAAGCCAAGATAGGGGACATTTTAGACATTAATTTTGAAAGACCGCGCACCAGAAAGTCCGTTTTGGAACACGATGATTATTACACCTATCGCAAACACCTTATTGATTTCTTAGAACACTAAACGTATACGAATTCCTAAACCTTAAAATTTAAACGAACGATGAAAAAACAATACATACTACTATCCCTATTATTTGCGGGAATACAGTTTGCGCAATCGCAATTTACCTTAGATGGCCAATTTAGACCCCGAACCGAATACAGACATGGTTTCGGAAGTATCATTCCCGATGCAGCCGACGCTGGCTATGCTATTACGACCCGAATGCGCTTAAATACCGGGTACAAATTCGATTCGTATGAATTTTACGTAAGCTTGCAAGACGTTTTGGTATGGGGCGAAAACCGTCAAATACGCCCCGACGACGAGAACAATTCCTTTGCCGTTTTCGAGGCCTGGGCCAAATTGAACCTTGGCAAAGGCTGGTCTACCAAGTTGGGTCGGCAGGTCATTTCGTATGACGACCAACGCATCTTCGGCGGACTCGATTGGGCCCAGCAAGGCAGGAACCACGATGCCGGGCTATTGAAATACAAGAACGAAAAGTTTATGATGGACGTTGGTCTTGCCTTTAATCAGGATTTTGACAACCCTACCGGTTTTCAGTCGATCGGTACCGCTTACAACACTACCGGTTTTTTCTCCTATAAGACCATGCAATACCTATACCTCAAACAGCAATGGACCAATTTTTCAGGGAGCCTTTTGGCACTGAACAACGGCTTTCAAAACTTTACGGGAGAAGCAGATGCGAGGGTAGCAGATGGTTTGAGCCATTTACAAACCGTGGGAACCCACCTCAACTATAAAAAAGGTGGCTTTGGCGCAAGCTTAAACGCCTTCTTGCAAACCGGGGAACGCCAGAACAGTGTAGATGTAAGCAGCGCTTATCTGCTTGGCCTGGAACTTAGCTTCAAAGCCACCGACAAAATAGGACTGGGCATCGGAACAGAGCTTATCAGCGGTAACAAAGCCGATACGGCCGATAAAACGGAAGCCTTCTTCCCACTTTATGGCACCAATCATAAATTCAATGGTTTTATGGATTATTTCTATGTAGGCAACCACGCAAACTCTATTGGGTTATTTGACATACACGCCAGTGCCAATTTCAAATTGGGCAAAAAATCGAGCCTGTTGGTCAAGGTACTTAATTTTAGCGGCGAGCAGGAACTCCCCAGTGGTGAGAAATCGCTCGGTACTGAAATAGACTTGGTGTTTTCAAAATCGTTCAAGGGCTACGGACTTAAAATTGGCTACTCCCAGTTGTTTGCCAGTGACGGCATGTACGAATTGAAAGGGGTTAGCGAGGCCGATGCGGCCAGTACGCAAAATTGGGCATGGGCCATGCTCGTGATCAAACCAAAATTCTTGAACACGGCAAAAGAATAATCAAGTATAAACGATGCTTCGATAAGGGCTATCGCGACCGCTTTTTTGGTTGCGGTAGCTCTTTGTTAGTTCAAGTGTAGGTTTGAGGTTTGAGGTTTGAGGTTTGAGGTTTGAGGAAAAAAATAAATTCAAATGTCAAACTCATGATTCTCTTAACTTCTATGGTTACTCATTACCATTTACTGCTTACTGATTGCAGCCTACTATTCACCATTCACTTTGTACTTCGTAACTAGAAACTTATCTTTGTACGTATAACTACGCATATTTTGAACCAGACAACCACCATAATTTTAGCAGACGACCATTCATTGGTTCGCGACGGTATTCGTGCCCTTTTAGAAACCGAGGTAGACCTTCAAGTAATCGGGGAAGCATCGAACGGGAAGGAGGCGATTGCCCTAGTGAACGAAAAGCAACCCGACCTACTTATTATTGACATTCGAATGCCCGAAATGAATGGGATCGATGCGGTTCAAATTTTAAACGAAAAGCAACATCCTGTTAAGACGATCATCTTGTCAATGCATGATTCAGAGGAATACATCTTAAAATCGGTCAATGCGGGGGCCAATGGGTATCTTTTAAAGGACACCGACAAAACCGAATTTATAAAAGCCATTCATACCGTTACCCAAGGCGGCAAGTACTTTAGTGGTGATATTTCGAACGTCTTGGTCAATAACTTACTGAACCCAATAAAGGAAACACCTCAAACCTCTAAAAAGAAATCGTTCGACGGGCACCCGTTTGATCTCACGAATAAGGAACTGCGGGTTTTGGAATTGGTACTCTCGGGCCTTACTAATAAGCAAATTTCGGAAAAACTGGCCAATAGCAAGCGTACCATCGAAACCCACCGTTTTAATTTGATGCGTAAAATGGAGGTCAAAAACCTCATGGACCTTTCTAAAAAGGCGCAAGAGTTTAAGCTGGTTTGATTTCCAAACAGACAACCTTAAAGTTTCAAATGCTCATAATCATAGTTTTGATTAAGATTTATACTATTAAGTATATTTAATTTATTGTGGCAAAACAAACAAAACATAGCCCGACTACTACAAAATGAAGATCTTAAATTTGCATGGGCTACCCATAGACTATATGATCAATGATTATAGCCCTACTTTAGCAACACCTGCAAAAAAAGCCCAAACTACAATTTAACGACTATCGAACCAAAAGAAAATATATTCCAACATTTTGAAAAGTTCATTCAACTTTCGGAAAACCTGAAACTTGAACTCTCAGAACGAATAAAATATGTAACTTTCAAAAAAGGCGAAATAGTTTTAAATGCTGATAAAATCTGCAGAGAAAGTTATTTTATTAATAAGGGGATTTTGCGAACTTACTTCTTAAAAGATGGAAAAGAAATCAGCGAATATTTTTGCGGAATCAACGAATGGGTAAATTCGCCTAGAAGCTTTATGCAACGGAAAAAAGACATCTACTATATTGATGCAATTGAAAATACCGAGGCATATTTTATAAACGTAAACGACCTTGTGTACTTGTTTGACAATTTCCCGGAAATGGAACGTTACGCTCGTTTATCAATGGGGAATATTTTTGGTCATTTAATGGAACGTATTACCTCTATTAGATTTACTTCGGCCAAAGAAAGATATCATCACTTTCAAGAAACCTATGCTGATATTTATCATCGTATTCCTTTGGGTATGGTGGCTTCTTACTTAGGAATAACACAAGAAACATTAAGTAGAATAAGGGCGGAAAAGTGATTTTTTGATATAGGTCAAAAGTTTAGACTATGTAAATTCTCAATTTTACATAAAACTCAAAACATGCACACTACAAGATTTTCGAAATTATTTTTTATTGTACTCTTTTACATTCTATCGCTAAATAGTCGCTCCTTACGATTATATTAACTAATTGATAATCAATGTTGTATTTGCTATAAAACCTTGTTTTCGGTGCGCGGAAATTGCAAGGAAAGTGTTAACTTGATGTATAAACCTTGCAAAATATGATAGGAAAAGGCCC
>CALLVX010000140.1 GCA_938010765.1 uncultured Flavobacteriaceae bacterium
CCCGTCCCCGGCAGTGGTCATATTTGGAAAAAGGGAAATCCATTGCGGAGCATCGGAACCATCTCCTGGGAAATGAACAATGGGTTTCATATCCTTTAAATGCATCAAATGATACCGCCCGGAATATTTCTTAAGATACTCGACCGGGTTCGCACGCCCAGCGACCGTCCAAAAAACATCCATCTCTAAAAAAACAAGTGCAGGATCGGTGCGCTCTATCATTAGATCAAAGGGCACCTGGCCATCTACCTCAGCAAGACCGTAGCCGTGGTTGTGGTACGCAAATTTGAGTCCTATATTTTTTGCCTTCTCCCCTATGCTATTAAACGTATCGGCCATCTTCATATAGTCATTCATCGTTTTCCTTCGCTCGTCGGGTATAGCGGGTAGGGTGACATACTCGAACCCTAGGGTTTCTTTGGCTTGGGCAAAGGCCTCGATATGGGTTTCCAAGGTATCCAAATCGGTATGTACGGAAGGTACGCTAAGGCCATGTTCATTAAAAATAGTTGTTACTTCCGCAGCGGTGTGCCCAAAAAACCCACTTCCACTAAAGCCTAACATAGGCGTAATTGCTTTCCAATTTGCCTTTGCCGTATCTGTACTAAAGGTAAAGGGGCCAAATAATTCCAATTCGGTATACCCAATTTCCGACAACATCGCGATACCGCCCTCAAAGTCTTTCTCCAATAAAGCGGGTAGCGAGAAGAGTTGTATTCCTATGTATTTCATTTTACTGGTATTTATGGCCATTTGCGCCAGCAACGAATCGGCACTTAGCAATCCCAAAGAACTCATCGGTCCTGTTTGTTTTATAAAATCCAACCGCTTCATAACATCCTTAAATGACTACTTAAATATAGTGATAAAATACATCCGTTTTTAAGAGCGTCATTGCGAATTCTTCTTTATAACTGCATTTTTCGTTATTTAACTATTTTTATAGTTATTTAACTGCAAAAATAGTTTATGTTTGTGTTCATCCATCAAAAACCTGCCGTTCACATGAAGAAATTAACCAACAAAGAGGAAGAAATCATGAAAATTCTTTGGCGGCTTCAAAAAGCCTTTGTAAAAGAAGTATTGGCCGAAATCCCTGAGGAAAAACCACACTACAATACCTTGTCTACGATTATCAGAAACTTGGAAGAAAAGGGGTATGTTGGCCACCAGGCCTACGGGAATACCCATCAATACCATCCGCTGATCTCGAAAGAGGTGTATCGCAAAAGTTTTATGAATTCGGCCATGAACGACTATTTCAACAACTCGTACAAGGGCTTGGTGTCTTACTTCGCCAAGGAAGAAAAAATTAGTCTGGAAGACTTGAAAGAAATTATTGAACAAATCGAAAAGAACCGATAATGGAGTTATTTTTCATCTATCTGCTAAAAAGCGCGGTTCTTATTGCTCTTTTTTACCTCTGTTATCAGGTATTCTTGTCAAAAGAGACCTTTTTCATAGCGAACCGTATTTTTCTTTTGATCGGGGTACCAGTGTCTTTTTTACTCCCCATATGGTACCTTACCAAAACCGTCTATGTGCAGCCGATGGGCACAGACCCGGTATTGGAGTCCTTTGTTAGCGATGCCAACCCGGAAACCATCCCAGCCACTTTCGACTGGTGGTCCTTTACAGCCATCCTATATGTCTTGGGCTTCCTGTTCTTCCTGGCTAAGTTCCTATTTCAATTGTACTCCCTTTGGCTGGTCATCAAACGTGGTAATGGTACAAAATCGAACGGTTTTACCTTCATAGAGACCACGGCAAAAGATGGCCCATTTTCATTTTTCCATTACATCGTGTACAACCCAGCGCTCTATGACAAGAATTCACTGCAAAGCATCCTTACACATGAAAAGGTACATGCACTGCAAATGCATTCCATAGATTTATTGTTGATGCATCTACTATGCATTGTTCAATGGTGCAACCCCTTTGCCTGGGGCTACAAAAAAAGCGTAGGGCAAAATCTGGAATACTTGGCCGACATGGCTGCCACGCACACCTTGCCCTGTAAAAAAGAATACCAATACCTGCTCTTACGGCAATCGGCAGATCCCGCAATAGAACTTACCATCATCAATCCCTTTTTTAATTCATTAATCAAAAAACGAATCGTCATGATCAATCGCAAGAAATCAAATCAAATCAATGTTTACAAATTCGCGCTGGTAATTCCTCTATTAGCTTTGTTTCTTTTTACCGTAAACACAAAAATAATTGCTCAAACAGAAGAGGTAACGTCTACAAGTCACCTAAATGAAATTGAACTGGTAATTGACAAAAACAGTAAAGACGAAGTGTTGCAATCTAACATTCGATTCTTTAAAAAAATGGCAGGCATAGAACTAAAATTCTTTGACATCAAAAGAAATGGAAATAATGAAATAATTTATATCAGTTCTAGTTGGAAAGACCCAAAAGGGCAACATGGAACTTACAATAGTTGGAGCAATGAACCGATAAAACCTTTTAGATTTTATTTCCAACTAGACAAAAATAAAAATATAACACTTATTGGATATGGTGCAACTAATAATTACGAGCAGCAACCCAAAGTGACCCTTACCGGATACGTTCAAGAGGCACAAGAGAAAAAACCCGCCTATATAGTGGACGGTCAATTGCAAGACAAAAGCTTTGTGTTTGAGAAGTTAGACAAGAGCAGCATTGAAAGTATTCATGTT
>CALLVX010000141.1 GCA_938010765.1 uncultured Flavobacteriaceae bacterium
GATTGATGGCCACCCCCTTTTCGAACCGGGGAAAGGCCTCCGAACAAGGTATCCAACCGAACTGTAGGCGCGGTAACTTCCGTACCATAATATTTGCGATAGCGGTCACCCCATAAGGTCTTAAAGAAACCACTTTTATCAATTTCGTCTTGCGTATAAATAGATGCCTTTGCAAAAGCATCAAACGGTTTGTCATAGCTATTTTCCGAAGTACTCCTATCGGCAGGTAAGACTTGGGTATTGAAAAGCGGTGTTTTTTCACGAGCATCTGACACCCCATAGTACTGAACTTCAGAGGAGCCATCTTGATACACTTCAAGTACGGCATAGCCTCTATGCCCCGTAGAAAACTTACTTCCGCCCAAAAGCCTTGAAACCCCTTTCTTGGCGCCTGAACCACTTACGATCTGCGGGGTGTTATTCTCTACGATATATTGCAGGGTATGTTCATGCCCCGAGGTAAAAATAACCCTATCAGAGTATTGGGCCAACGTCACCATTCTATTTTTAAACTCTCTATAACGTTTGTTCTGACTGTCTTCCTGCGTCGCACCGGTCGTTTTTCTAAGTAGACCAACGGCGGTACCTAAAAATGGAAGCGGTATTTTATTTTTACTGGGATACAATTGCTGTTTAAAAGAGAATTGACCTCCATGGGGGCCATAGGTAAACATAGGGTGGTGCATCGCAATAAGAGTAGTCTTTCCGGCATTTTTTTTGATGGCGCCTTCGACCTCTTCCCAAAACTTGCCACGACTTTTAATCTCACACTCATCGTTCATAGTAGGGTGCTTGTTCCAATCAGTTAAATACCATTCGGTGTCTACCGCGATTACCACCACATCATCGTTCACTTTAACAATTTCTATTGGGCAGCCATTTTCAGGTAAGAATGGATTTTTTTGTTTGAGCCTTTTCTTAATATAACTTTCTTGTCGTTCTAGCCCCTTGAGCCCTTCATTGTACCAATCGTGATTGCCGGGAATAAACAAGGATCTTCCCTTAAAATTCACTAGCGTGTTCAACTGCGCATCCAAATGATTTTTAGCGGTACTATAGGCTTCCGAATCCTCTTTTTTATCAGGTAGGCCAGCGGGGTAAATATTGTCTCCTAAGAACAAAGCAGTGCTATTTTCGTCTGCTTTGTCAAGTTCTTTTTGAAAGTTGGTCAGCACAGGATTCATACCTCCCGTTGGGGAAAGGCCTGCGTCACCTATCAAATAAAAAGTATGTGAAACTACTTTTTGAGTGTTAGTTTGATCGTTTTTTGCCGTCTCACTATACTTCGTTTTGTACGTGGCACAGTTGGTCAAAATAAGCGCAGGCACCAATGTTAAATAATATTTTTTCATATAACTGTCCTAAAGTTCAGAATTTTGTAATTTGGAGAATTCTAATATCAGTAGATTATGTCGAATTTTGTTGAAAAAACTAAACTTTTTGCCACCGATTTGTTGACCAACAAACTCGATCCAAAATTTCTATATCACAACCTTCGACACACCCAACGGGTAGTTAAAAATACTAAAGAATTACTGGACTTTTATAAACTAAATGAGAAAGAGGAAGAACAGTTACTCATTGCTTCCTGGTTACATGACACGGGATATACAAAAGGCCATGAAAATCATGAGGAGCGGGGTTGTGCCATAGCCAAAAGTTTTTTAATAGATATAGGTTACGAGATAGAAAATGTGAAGCAAGTCACGGACCTGATTATGGCCACGAAAAGGCACTATGAACCAAAAAATTTACTTGAAAAGATTCTCCGGGATGCCGATTCCTCACATTTCGGCAATGATACGTATCTTGAAACCACCGAACATTTGAGGGAAGAACTTGCCCTGCTTGGACTTGCTAACTTTAACCAAAGTCAATGGCGCAATGAAAATATCAAAATGTTTGAATCAGAACAGCGCTTCTATACCGACTATGCACAAGAGCATTGGCAACCCGTAAAGGATAAAAATTTAAAGAAACTCAAAAAAGAACGAAAGGCAGAAAAAGAAATTGCTAAAAAGGAAGGTATCAAAGCCAAGTACAAGAACGAAAGCCCCGACCGCGGTATTCAAACTTTGTTCCGGGTGACGCTCAAAAACCACCTCACCTTAAGTGACATTGCAGATACGAAAGCGAATATTTTACTTTCGGTAAATGCGATTATAATTTCGGTAGTACTGTCTAATTTGATTCCCAAACTAGACAACCCTTCTAACGGCTATCTGATTTACCCAACTGTAATTTTCGTTTGCTTTAGCGTTATCTCCATGATTTTGGCGGTACTGGCTACACGACCGAATGTTACAAGCGGACAGTTCAGTAAAGAAGATGTAAAAAATAAAAAAGTGAATCTTTTATTCTTCGGAAATTTTCATAAAATGAGCCTTCCAGATTATGAGTGGGCCATTCAGGAACTGGTCAAGGATAAGGAATACATTTATACGAGCCTCACAAAAGATCTTTACTTCTTAGGGTTGGTTCTTAATAGAAAATATAACATTCTAAGATTAACCTATACTATTTTCATGATCGGCATCGTAGCATCGGTAATTGCCTTTGCCGTAGGGTTTCAATACTATGGTCCTGTTCGGTAGCCTACATGCCCTAGGCCTTTAACTCGGCCATTAAATCTGCGTACGTATACGTTTTTTCGGATTCTTTGTTCTTCTTGTATAATATTTCTGCACGAATAGCCTTCAAACCAGCGACCCCTTGCAACCCTTCTAACTCTACAATTTCAATTTTACCGGTAAAGTATCCTTTCGACTTTAAAAATTTTATATATCGTAGGTACTCTAACTCATCGCTTTTTTGAGAATACACAATGACCATCTTCCCAGTTTGGGTAAGACGTTCATTGGTTCCTTTTACAAACGATTTATCAATACGTTTTTTAATTATTTCGTAACGCGCATTATACGTGCCGTCAACATCGAACTGTTTTTCATCCATTCGGAATCGAATAGAAAGCGAGGTGTTATATACTAATATCAAGGAGGCTACATCCAACGGAACAGGAAGTAGTGGCTTTAAGGCATAATGCGTATTTTCCATCTCGCACATTACCTGTAACTGCCACAACCTCAAATTGTTCAAATAGAGCGTGTCGAAATGAGCATCTTGAGCGATACTGGCCCCGATATACATATTGTGCTCGATACCATCCGTTTTATAACGTTCAAAAAAATGGGGAAACATCATTTGTGCCTCCTCTTGTTTTTTATCAATTAATGAAGCTAACTTCTTATTAATGGTCATGACGCTCTCATCATAATTTCTTCGATGATCATAATAACTATTGGTCTCGACGTTGATCTGTGCTTCGTATACTTCCACTCGTTTTAGTAGTGCTTCATCTACCTTTTTCAAATGTTTGAAAACCGGATTGATTTCCTCGTTTACAAAGTTGAAAATAGCCTGTTCGCTATTGGTATGAAGTGTTTCCTTTACAGCATCTATATGGGAATTCACTCTAAAGGTCAGCTCTTCATAGATGGGCAGTTTCGTTTTGACATATGCTTGGGCCAACACTGTATTCACTTCAGAGAGTTGAATCATTAAATCGCGCTGTATGGCCACGTTTCTTGCCTTAGAGGAATCCTTAATATCAATTTGCCCGTACAAGGGGTTTACGTCTTTGAAAACGACTTCTTTGAACGAGGGCTGTAGCCCCTGCAAACTATCTTTGATAAAATTTTTCGCTTCCTCTTGAAACCTCCAATATACAGAAGAGTGTACCGAGGTACATTCATTTTGAATAACCGCGTCGATTAGATTTTCTTCTTCTGCCTTGGAACGCAACACTGCAGTTACGATAAAGGGCATAATGTCTTCAAGCTTGTTTGCATTTACGCTATTGAGCTCGTTTTTGTTAGGCGAACCCAATTCGAGTACTCCTAAGAGCTCCCCGTTATCAGCTATTGGCGCAAAGATCGCGCTCTTATAGCCTGCCTCTTTTAAGTTCTTGTACGGGGCAAGACCATCTGACATATCGAAATACTTATCTACATCGGATATGGCGAAAAACGAATTTTCTTTCATCAGTGCCATGTAAGATCCAGGGCATAGGGCTTCCTCACAAGAAACCGATTCTTTATCTCCTAAAATAATGCTTTCGATCCCGTTCCCATGCACACATTCGAATTGATCCTGCCTTGTATTGTACGCAACAAAACCGACGGTAACGCTCTTTAGATTCAGGAATGAGCGAAAAGTTTCTTGCAACTCGCCCATGAAACTGTCGTCTTCCTTCTTTTTCTCATTGGCGATTAGGGCAGATTTGATTTCAGAAATGGAATGTTCGGCCGTTACATCGAACATATTGGAAATAACAAAACCCTTTGAAATAAAACTTCCAGGCGGAATTTTTTCTTTCCAAAGTTCTAAATTATCGTAGTTCTCAAGCAATTCTTCTATATCGGACATTGATAGGTCCTTCGCTTTTTCAGTAGCGATGATTTCGATAAAGTCGGCATTGTACAAAATACGATAATGGCGCATCACACCATGCGCATCGGGAATATCATAGAACATCGGCTTTTTAAAATCTACAGAATAGCCATAGTGCATGCCCAAGATAATGGTACAACCGAGTATGTAAAACATATGATCCGACATCGTTCGCAACTCTGGCTTAAAAGCCTCGCCACCGGCATCTTTCAATATTTTCCTAAAACGTTTGGAAGAGTTAAACACAGTGTCGTCAAAAGGAAGCGACGCTGTTTTGATTTCATTATCCGTTAAAACTTCCGAGAAGGTATCCTGTAAAATAACACGAATTACTTCTTCGTGTTTTTTTAACAATTCGGGATCGGTAAAACCTTCCCGCAACTCTGGA